>NZ_JBFTQB010000001.1:0-37838 GCF_056398785.1 Paenibacillus sp. 01T422
CGGTAACAGGTTTCGATAAATAGTCACTGACCTGCAGCCGCAAAGCTTGCCGGGCATATTGGAAATCGGTATATCCGCTTAAGATAATGATTTCTCCTGGAAAGTTCGCTTCCCGGAGCTTTTCAATCATTTCAAGGCCGTTCATCACTGGCATATAGATGTCCGTAATGACGATATCCGGCTGGATATTGCCGATCATCTCCAGCCCCTCGGCACCATCGCTGGCTTCACCGGCGAATTCAGCGTCGATGGCTTCCCAAGGAATCGCCTTTTTCATGCCTTCGAGCACTTGAAAGTCATCATCAATGATGAGTATTTTCCACATAATACTGCTCCTCTACCTGTTCTTTGTATTGAATTTGTGGCAGCAGAACCGTGACAAGCGTACCATTGCCGTTAGAGCTGCTCATTTGAACGCCGTATGGAAGTCCGAAATAAGCCTCGATCCGCTCTTTCACGTTGCGCACGCCATAGCCGCCCGTTTTTCTTACCTTTGGTTGATTCCAATCCGGACGCAGCCCGACGCCGTCATCCCAAATCTTGAATTGGATGTCTTGATTGACCAGTTGTACACTCACTTGGAGCTCCCCTTTTTTCCTTCCATGGAAGCCGTGAATAATAGCATTCTCAATAAAAGGCTGCAAAGTTAGCCTGGGGATAAAGAGCTCCCGTGCGGACTCATCGACATGGATGGTGAATGATAAGCGCTCTCCCCAGCGGATTTGCTGAATTTGCAAATAACATTCGACATGCGTGATTTCGTCGGCGATCGGAATGAGCGTCTCCCCATTCGACAGGYCGATACGGAACATTTTGCCCATTAAGGAAAGAATTTTGCTGATCTTATCTTGCCCTGAGTCAATGGCTAACCAATTTAATTGATCCAGCGTATTGTACAGAAAATGGGGATTAATCATCGCTTGCAGCGCTTGAATTTCCGCTTCGCGCTGGCGTTTATGCTGAGCCTTCAAGGAGTCCAACAGCTCCTCAATGCGCTCCATCTGCTTGCGATAACCATTAAATAGGTTCCCAAACTCATTGGTATAGTCTTGAGGTAAGTCTGTAGCAAAACCCCGTTCTGGAAGCTTGCTCATGAAGTTGAGCAGGAGTTTGATTGGTTTGGTAAACTGTCTAGAAATAAAAAATGTGACAAAAAATCCAATAATAATGGCAGAAAGCCCCACAGTTAAGAGAATCAGCGCTAAACGGATACTGCCATTAATAATGTTTTTCCAAGGCGTTACCTCAACTAGCATCCAGTTAGAAGGCGATTCACTCCATACTAGTAAGGAATCGCTTTGCTGTTTGGTTGAGAGATGAGTGCTTCCAGACTTGGCATTCACGACTTTCAATTTATCAAGCTCATCGCCTTGTAGACTTTGATCCCCARTCGATGCAATTTTCCTGCCGCTAGCGTCGAATAAGAGCCGGCTTCGACCTTCCGTTTCCCCGCGAATCAAGTTCTGAATTTCAGAGGATTTCACATTGAGCATCAGCATACCGTAGTAAATACCGGAGTTATTATAAAGCTTCCTGGCATAGCCGATTACTTTCAGCGGACCTTGGTTGGTCTGAATCGTCCGTTCTTTAATCCAAGCGGAATCGTTATTTTGAATGTCCGGAAACCAGTCTTCTTCGCGTACTTTTTGCAAATTGTAGACTCGGATAGGCCCTTGGGAATCCGGCATAAAAGGCCGCTCTGTGTACAAATAAATCGATTGTACCATGGTTGTGCTGTAGGTAATGCTGGCAAGCAAATTCTCCAAATCCTGCTTGCGGCGATTGCGCTCGAATAAATCGCTTTCGAGCGGGTCATATCCGATAATGTCGATGTTCCTAGATGCAGCTAGAGACATTTGCTCAATCGAATTTAACTGAATGACTAAACGTTTATTTAATTCATTTAATAGATCCTGCTGATAATTAGCGGTATTGCTGGCCAGCTCACGCGAAGTGAGGCTGTAGCTTATCCATGAGGTGACAAGTAGAAGCACGGCGATGAATGCGGCGAAACTACCGAAGAACAGCCGGCCGATGCGGACACGCTTAAACATAGTAAACAAGGCTGATCCCCCTCATAAGATGCTATTAAATTGGAAAAAAAGGCTGCCAAATGCGCAACCTTTTTCATGTTTATTTCATTTTAGCCTTTCACAGCACCGGAGGCAATGCCGTCAACAAAATGGCGCTGTGCCATAAAAAAGATGATGAGAGAAGGCACGATGGAAAGAAGCGACATCGCCAGCAATTGCCCCCAAGGCAGTGCCGATTGGCTGTCCACGAACAGCTTCAAAGCAAGGCCAACGGTGTATTTACTGACCGAGTTGATATAAAGCAGGTGTCCGAAGAAGTCGTCCCAATTCCAGAGGAAACAATAAATGGCCACTGTGACAAGGGCTGGCTTCGTTAACGGAAGCACAATTCGCCAATAAATGCCGAACCAGCTGCAGCCGTCCATTTTGGCCGACTCATCGAGCTCACGCGGAATGCCGCGGATGAACTGCACCAGCAGGAAGATGAAGAAGGGGCCTCCAATTCCTCCAGCTAAGGCGTGCGGTACATAGAAGGGCAGGTACGTGTTCACCCATCCCCAGGTATTAAACATGATGTACTGAGGCACCAAAGTAACTTGGCTTGGTAGCATAAGTGTAACCATCAGGATGGCAAACCAGAAGTTTTTCAATGGAAAATCCAACCGTGCGAAGCCGAAAGCGACCAAACTGCAGGAGAGGACAGACGTAATAAGGACTCCGGCAATTAATTCAAATGTATTCATATAGAAATGGGTAAAAGTAAATTTAGGAATGGCTACCCAGCCTTCGCTGAAGTTAGTCCACAACCATTGGTTTGGAAAAAGAGAAGGAGAGCTCATCTCGGCATTGGACTTGAAGGCCGCTCCGAACCACCACAACATAGGATAGATCATGACTAGACTGAATAAGGCCAATAAGGAATGAGTTCGTAACGTTCGAGCAGATATCAGTGGGTTTCTCATTTACCTTTCGCTCCTTCTGTTTCGTAGAATACCCAGTAGCGGGACGAGGCGAAAATTATTGCGGTCACGACCGCGATCACTACGAGAAGTATCCAGGCCAGTGCCGATGCATAACCCATTTCATAGCGGGAGAAGGCGCGATCGTAGAGGTACAAAGCGTACATATACGTCGAGTTGATAGGGCCACCTTTTGTAATGATGAAGGCTTGTGTGAACATTTGGAAAGAACCAATGGTTTGCAATACAAGATTAAACAGCAGAACAGGGGATAGCATCGGCAGGGTAATACTGACAAATTGCCTTACTTTCGAAGCGCCGTCAACGGATGAAGCCTCATATAATTCCGCAGGGATTTGTTTGAGCCCGGCAAGGAAGATCACCATGGACGAACCGAACTGCCAAGCGACAAGGATAATTAATGTGCCTAAAGCGGTCTTGGGATTGCTGATCCAGCTGATACCGTCTATGCCGAGCATACCGAGAAATTTATTAATAAAGCCGTCCATGCCGAAAATATTTTGCCAAAGGATAGCTACTGCAATGCTGCTTCCTATTAATGAAGGTAAATAAATGAACGTCCGATAAACCGAAATTCCTTTGATTTTCTTATTGAGCAACATGGCCACCATAAGCGCGCTAAACAGCTTTATTGGCACAGACAATACGACAAACAGGATCGTTATTTTCAAAGACTGTCGAAAAATCTCGTCATCTGCAAAAATCCGCTCATAATTGCGTAAGCCGATCCATTCCGGCGCGTCAAGCAGCGTATATTTGGTAAAAGAATAATACATCGATTGGATCATCGGCCAGAGGGTAAGCAGCAGAAAGCCCAGGAGCCAAGGGGAGATAAACAAATACCCCGCTAATGGCGATTCCCAGCGACCTTTTAGCGTGAAGGATGTTGTTATTTTTCGGGATTGAACGCTTTGTGGAGTACTATTCGTTTCAGCTTTCATTGGGAATAACCGCCTTTCATGTCGAAACACCTATATGCTTAGTATAAAAGCTAACAGCCCCCTGAAAAATGAGAGTAATGAACACAATTCATTCACAATCGAACACTGGTAAAACAACCAATATTATCATTGACGCGTAGACAGGGTACCTCCTGTATTAATAATAATAATCATTATCAAAAAGTTTCTGAGATATTAATGCCACTACATTGGCAAGAAATAAGTAATTGGATTAAACATCTTAAGCCGGCTATCCCAACAACAAGACATGGTTTACTACGGAAGGATGACAACTTATGAAGAAAGCTTCATCATTTGAAATTGTAGCAGCGAGGTGCTGGAACCTTCTTAATGAAGGCAAGCCGTTTACTCCGATCTTAGTCGTGGGGGTTTTCCTGCTCTATCACATTGGCCAGTGGTCCGATCCCGGCTTCTGGTCAGCTTGCGGACTGGGTTTTCTTGTGACCCTCCCTCTTTTTGTCCTGTATTATTGCTTCGATTTTCCGCTATTTTTACGCAATTACCTGTGGCTGCCCTTTATTGCCGCCATGCTAGTTTGGTAAATGTCTGAATTTTTCATTTATTTATTAGCGATCGGACTTTTTTTATTTTTCACCATCTACTTCTGGGGAAATTTTTATTATCATCTGAGAATTGGGACAACTTGGTGGAACTTTAGCCGCTTCTGGAAGCTTGTTCTGAAGAATAGCGATTCGACTAGCGGCAATGCCCAGGAACAGATGCCTAAGTTCTTGCTGCTGCTGTTTGTATGGACCCATTATTATCGTCAATTTGAAAATGGGCGACGATGTGGAGAGCATAACAGCCGTCATGCATAGTGACGTTGCCGACCGCAATATTATTGAACGGGCCAAGAAGATTATGGCGGAGCAAAATCCGGATTTATTAGTTGCCCAGCTGATCGGTGTTGATCAAACAGGACACAGCCGTGGCGTGCTCTATGACGACTATACGCAGAAAATCGCAGAAGCCGACAAGCTGATCGAGGAGTTCGTAGGCTGACTTGAGGAGCGGGGAATGATGGAGAACACAACGCTCATTCTTTGTGCGGATCATGGCCAAGCTGACGGCATCGGAGGTCACGGCCATCTAGATGAGGGAGAGCGCTACGTGCCATTTTTCCTGCATGGTAGGTCGATCAAACAAGGCCACCGCATTGATGAAAAGCATTCCCTCGTATCTATGGCTCCAACGCTCGCCTATCTGCTTGGCGCGCCGTTCCCAAGCCATAGTCGCGGACCTGTACTAACGGAGGCTATCGACCAACATGACTAAGAAGAAAATTATCGTTTTCATGCCCGCACATAACGAAGAAGAGAATATCAGCGGGGTTATTGCCCGCGTACCGACGGAACAGATTCTGCGCAGATGGATTTATGACTGCCAGTCGGGGATGCGCGGTTTCTCGCGCGACGCCATGGAGAATGCGCCATTATTCATGACTATAACTACGCCCAGGTGCTGACGATTAATCTGGTTCGTCAAGGCTACAGATTAGAGGGAATACCGATTTCCTACCAGGTACGAACAAAAGGCCAATCCTTCATTAAGTTCAGACAGTACGTTTCCTCTGTGATCCCGGCAATCTATAAAGAAATGAGACGCCCAGTCTCCAAGAAACGCCAAGCAAGTTCATGTCGTTAAGGGTTTATTCAGCAGGGAAAACCTGTAGATGGGCACCTGAAATAGATCGCTGAATTCACATCGGAGTCTCTATTTGATCCCGCCTATCACCACATTATTTTGTGCGAGTGGATCAAGTGAAAAAGGCSGAGAAATATTTAAAAAATATAGTTGTTGACACTTTAATTGATAATAATTATCAATGTTAATCAGTAATAGTCTTGGAAGAAAAAATATTCAAAATTATTAGACAATTGTCTGGGGGTAAAAATTTGAAGAGGCAATTATTAGCCGGCCTAATGGCTATTTCAGATTTGCGGCACCGGTCATGGCTTACATTCGGAGGGCAGTCTGCTGACATCAGCCTGGTCAATCGCGGCTACGGTGGCAAATGCTTGCCGAAGGACGTCGGCGCATTAATTCATATGGCCGATGAACACAAGACTAACGCTGATCTAATGAAAGCTGTTCAGCGCAAAAATACCGCCCTTCGCTCAAGCAGCGAGGGATAACGCAAATAAGCCTCCAAGCCCACATGCTGTGGGTTTTGAGGCTTATTTGTTATCTGTGATCTTGAATGACGGTGATAGAGCTTTCATTCCCAACATAAATCCGGTTGCTCCGCTTATTCAAGGCCATGTTCCCTGCTGACTGTCCAGTTCGCAGCTTGACCAGCAGCCGGTTCGTTAGCCCGCTGTACACGAACAGATCGCGGGTATCTGAATCCCCGACATAATATCGGTTCGTCAACGGGTTGACGAGGAGTGAAGAGAAAGTGGGGATGGAGAAGGTGGTCGCAATCGTATTGGTTAAGCCATTAATAACGAATAGTTTTCCTTTTCCTTCCTGCTGAGCGCTTGTTAGATAGATACGATTCGTTAGAACGTTAACGGCAAGCTCGCTTTGGCGTCTTCCGAGCTGAATGGGCGTGCTTCTCCCGAGCGTTGTGCCTGATATCACAGAGGCAAAACGGCTTAAATTATTAGCCACGTAGATCCGATTCGTCTCAGGGATAATACCCGGTGTAATAATCGGATTTTTACCTACTTTTATCATTTTGATCACGCTCATGGTAAAACCRTCGATAACATGAATGGAATCTTTGCCTACATTTGTGACATAGATCCGATTGGTTCGTTCATCAATAGCGATTAGGGCTGGTGATCCGCCGACCTTAATGGTTTTAAGGACACGGTTAGTGAAGCCGTCGATGATGCTAATCGTTCCGCTCGTACTGGCGACATAGATGCGATTGCTTCCACGATGAATGGCAATGCCAAAAGGGCGCGCGCCGACAGAGACGTTGGTGACTACTTTATTCGTTTTTCCGTTAATGACGGTGACGCTTGCAGCTCGGAAGTTCGTTGAGTAAATTCGGTTGGTGCGCGTGTTCACAGCCAGGAATAGGACGCCATCTCCCGTCTGCACATGACCGATCAATTTATTAGTGTTACCGTCCAGTACGCCTACTAGATTCTCTCCATTGACATAATAGACACGGCCAGTAAAAGAGTTAACGCGAATATCCCCTACTTGGCCGGCCACGGGCACAATCTTGATGACTTGCGGGTTATGGGTGTGTCTGATCTTGTTGAACTGTTCGGCTGGATCTGCATTTACTTGAACCTTGGCTTGAATAAGGGGCTTTGAGAAGTGGATCATCGGAGTCCCCCCTTCCCTGTATTTAATGAATGCAATAGTATATGGTTGAAAAAAGAAATCGGAAACTTGTTTACTTTAGCCTCAGGTGAGTTTTTAGTGAACTATAGTCCGCTATTTCTCTGAGGGCCCTTCTGACGGTTTCACTCCACACAAAATGAAAATAATGGTATAATTTAGGCGATTGAGATTTGGGGAGATTGGCTAAGGGAATGGAGTGTCTGGGATGTCTAAAAAGAAGTTAAGCATGGCAGTTGGTGTAAGCGCTTGCGCATGTGTTGGGGTTGGGATTTGGGGGTTGAGCTCGCTTCATCTCGGGGAAAGGACAAGCGAACCGACAGAGGTTGCAACCTCCCTGGCGGCAGCAACCACGGCAACAGCTGTTGAGACTATTCCATCCGCGCCTGCGAAAAAGAGTTTCGACGATCTGCTTCAGCAATACGGCTCTCTACCGCTTTCGGATGCGCATAACCATGATGCCAGCGATTCGAAGTACATAGACATGCAGAATATKTRGAAGCGAGATGCGATGGATCGTGTGATTCTTTTCGGGGATGTATCGGAGTCGAGCGCGATTCGAACCGATGCCTATGCCTGGAATGCTTATATAGAAAGGCCTGATTTCTTTGTGCCTTATTTTTCAGGCTTTAATCTGCATGATCCGTCTAGTCTTGAGGTCGTAAGGAATAATCTGGAACAAGGTTATTTTGGACTTGGTGAAATTGCGGCTGCTTCATATAACTCACCCGTTGTATCGAAAGTGGAATGGAAGGCCAAGGACCCTATGGACGGCTTTCTACCGCAAATTTATGAGTTGTGCGCGGAGTATCAAGCGCCGATTCTACTCCATATCGATCCTCCGAATGGCTTCGTGATTGATAAATTGGAGGAAGCGTTGGCTGCACATCCCCAAACGGCCTTCATTTTCGGTCATGCGAATGCCTATAATTCCCCAGAGAATATCAAACAATTATTAGAGAAGTATGATAATATCTATATGGATTTTTTTGCTGGGTTTACCTTGCTCAATCCAGATAGTACGAACAGGATCGAGGATTTTCTGCCTGTTATGAAGCAGTTCCCTGACAAGTTCATGCTCAGCACTGACTCTGGCTTCGGACTTGCAACTGAAGATGCCGCCATCGAGGCGATGTATCGTGTCATGGATGCCATTGGCGATCCTTCGCTGATTAAGAAAGTGGCTTATGATAATTTAGATGCAATCCTTCGGAATGAACCAGCTACCACAACGCAGAAGGAAGCTATTCTGAAGAAGGATGCCACACGCGATGTTACGAAGCTTACAAAGTTCGAGGCTGGGAAGCTGCTTTGGGGCAAATAGTGATGAGTGTGAGGAGTAATGGCTAGTAACAACATGTAAAAAGTACATCAAATAGATGAGACTTGTTGCCTCCGGAGTCAAATCATGCATAAAGTACATCAAATTTAGCATAATCACCCCATTTTCGGGGATATCTACTGATTTTGATGTACAAAATGCATGATCACTTCTGAATTGTGCTAAAACGCGAAGGTTTACTGTATTTTTTACACTTTCTCGCGAATAAATCATGCATCCGCGATAATAAACCGATAGCACATGACGGAAAAAGCCAATCTTCCATCCGTATTTGCATACCGGTGGAAGACTGGCTTTGGCTTGCTAGCGCAGGTTAGCGCGCTTCAACAGCCGCTGGATCGAGCGGTTTGCCTCAGGCAGGACGATGTCCTTGTCGATCGTCCGCATGATGCGGTTCTCCATCACGATCCGACCATTAATGATCGTTGTCTCCACATCCGCGCGTGTCGCGGAATACACGATGCGCGAGATCGGATCCACGTCGAAGGACGGATACGTGTGGAAGTTGATGAGATCGAGGATCGCCAAGTCGGCTTTCTTGCCGACCTCAAGACTGCCGATCTCCTTCTCCATACCGACCGCACGCGCGCCGCCGATGGTCGCCATGCGGAAGACCGTCTGCGCGTTCATCGCCGTCGGTCCATGCACGGGCTTCTGGATCAGCGCAGCCAAACGCATCTCATTGAACATATCGAGATTGTTGTTGCACGGTGCGCCATCAGCGCCGAGCGAGACAGAGATGTCGAGCTTCAGCATGTCGGGCGTCTCGGCAATCCCCGAAGCCAGCTTCAGGTTTGAGCCTGGGCAGTGGCTCACGTGGACGCCACGCTCATGGATGATGCGCTTCTCCTCATCATCAAGCCAAATGCAGTGCGCCAGAATGAGGCGCTCATTCGCTAAGCCCAGATGGTCGAGATAAACGACATTGCGCATGCCGGTCTCGGCCTGCACAATCTCAATCTCGCCTAGATTCTCTGATGCGTGCGTATGCACTCTCACTTGGTACTGCTCGGATAAGCTGCGAACTTCGCGCAGCAGCTCCTCCGTGCACGAGATGACGAAACGCGGCGAGAACGCGTATTGGATCCGGCCGTCGTCGTGGCCGTTCCATTTCTCGAGCAGATCGACGCTTTGTTGAAGCGATTCGGACGTTTTCTCTTGCAAGGGGAATGGCACCTCATCGCCCTTGTCCATCATCACTTTGCCGGACAAAGCGCGGATCCCGCTCGATGCGATGGCTTGGAAGGCGAAGTCGGTATGATGCACCGTCTCCATATCTACGATGGTTGTTGTACCGCTTTGAATCAGCTCGCCAATCCCGAGCAAAGCGGAATAATAGATGGATTCCTCGTCATGGGAAGCTTCCAGTGGCCAAATCCGCTGTTTCAGCCAATCCATCAGCTCCAGATCATCCCCTTTGCCACGGAACAATGTTTGGCATAAATGGATATGAGTCTGCACGAAACCTGGAATGACCGTTCGGTTCCTGGCATCAATCACCTTATCGATTTGCGCGGGGTCCACATTCAAGTCAGGTCCGATTGCCTTGATCCTGTCATTTTCAATGAGCATATCTCCGATGAAAATATCCCCGTCGCGGTTCATCGTTACTAATTCAGCATTTTTAATAAGTATAGTCGCCATGGGCATAAACCTCCTGCTTCTGTTTATTGTATGACGTCAGGAACATAAAAAAACTAGCCACGAAAAATATGCAAATGCGCACATTCTTCGTAGCTAGAAATTTACGGTTTCTAAGTAGAGACCCTTAATCCGATTATTAAGGTTATACGAAAGAGATTATTCAGTTCGTGTCGTTCCTGCTTCTCTATAGCGTAAACCGATGTCGGCTATTTGTCAACGGAATGTTATGAATGCTAACACGAACCCTACATCCCCTCCCTCTTTTTACTCGGGATGATTTGGCGTTCCGCTGCCTGCGGAATAAGGCGTTGTCACACCTTCATACATGAGGTGCATCGACATGCCTTCGGCGGCATGAGCAAGATTATGGCAGTGATCCATCCACAACCCCGGATTATTGGCTACAAAAGCGACTTCATACGTCTCTCCTGGCAATACGTTCAGCGTATCTGACCACCAAGGGCTGCCGGTTGATGGCTTGCCATTACGCGACAGGACAAGTACGTGATGTCCATGCAGATGCATCGGGTGATCGACATTTCCGCGGTTCATGAAGGTCATTTTGACGATATCCCCTTCCTTCACCATAAACATCGGCGCATTCGGGAATACTTCTCCATTCAATGTATAGAGGAAATTAAAGTTGCGGTTAAAAATGCCGAGTTTATTATCCAGAATCAAGGTGAACTCTCTGTCGAAGCGGCTGCTCGCATCAAAAGCGGTTGCTGCCGGGCTACCATAGGAAAGTGGATCGAAATCCACGGTCTTCGGAGTCTCAGGAACGTTTCCGCTGCCATCGGATGACATTAGAATACCTCCATTATGATTCTCTCCTACATTTAAATAGACTGGACGCTCAGGCATGATGAACGTGATATCATACCTTCCTCCAGTAGGCACAATTACACGGGTATTGGTCAACACGTCCGGCTTATTCAGTTCTGTGCCATCAATGGCCGCCACCTCAAAATGTGTGCCAACAAGCGTATAGTTCTGATTCACCCAATCGTCAGTGTTAATCAACCGCATTCGGACAGGCGTTCCTGGAGCGATCGCCATGCGTTCGAGTTGATCCGAGGCGCCAACGGCAATCGAAGCGCCTTTCCAGCGATGCGTCATCACGGTGATATCTTTTACTGGCTGTAAAGGTTCTGTTTTCGGTTCAACGATCAATGCGCCGAAGAGTCCCATGCTGACGGCTTCGCGTGAGTCCTGATGGGAGTGATACCAGAAGGTACCTACCTGCTCGGCTCGGAAGCGGTACGTATACGTTTCACCTGGCAAGACCGCATTTTGCGTGGCGCCGGCAACGCCATCTTCAGCATTCGGCACATCAAGGCCATGCCAGTGAGCGGTAACGCCTTGCTCGATATCTTGGTTAATGAGCGTGACCTCGATCAACTCGCCCTCCTTCATGCGTAGCTCCGGTCCCGGGATTTGCCCGTTGTACGTCCAAGCGTCGACGGTTTTGCCAGAGCTAAGCGCGACCGTTTTTTTCTGAGCGGTAAGTGTAAAACGACGATCCGGCGTCCCCTCGAGCTGGCCTGTCAGGTCGGCGACAGAGATCATTTTGCCCGAATTGCTGTTCATGGCAGCCATACCGCTTTGGTGATTATGCATACTCATGTCTGCTGGCATTCCACCACCGTAATCATGCGTCCCGCTTGCCATATCGATTTCCGCAGGCAGTTCGCTTTTATCCATAGCATAGTTAAAAAGATAATAACCTGAAGCTCCCAACACTGCGAGTACACTGAGCATAACCAAGCTGCGTTTCCAAAAGGCGGGGGCTATATAAGTTTCCATCTTACTTACCTCCCCATAACGGATCTGGTGCCTCCACCAAAGTCCTGCTGTTGCCAGCACGAAGACAGCCAGCGGTATGGATATATCAAGCCATTTGAACGGCACAGATGGCACTAGTGCGAAATAAAAGGAAGTTAATGCGGCGAGTGCAGTCATTTGAAAAGGAATGATGAGGCCTGGAGCGGCTGCGCTCAAGTGTGCTGTCAATTCACTAGGCGTTTCCTGCTCGTGCTCTCCTAAAGCTTGCTTCGTAATCCCGCGAAGTTTGAACAGTTTAGGCACGGCTATGAACCAGATGGTTAGAAGCGGCAGAATCACCAGTGGTGCTTGAATCAGCGCATGATCGATCCAAAAGGTGGTGAGCATGGTCTGCTGTAGCCAGACGATAGCTCCTAGAATTGCGGCGGCTGGGATGATTGGGAACCATGCCCAGAATAACAGCTTGCGCGTTTTATGATGCATGCGTTCAATTGTGCGGCTATAGAGCAGTCGAGAAGCCTTAACGCTCCCGATCCAGGTAAATATCACGAATAGCAATGAAGCTAACAGTATGGTTCCAATACTTATGTTGTACAAAATGATGACCCTCCTAAGTGTTTACGATACCTCCAGTATAGAGTCCCTTCTTGAGGCGGCAAACGGTCCAGGGACCAAGTGACTACCTAGACTAAAGTTGGGGGTACTCTCCTTCTTTATTCGCATCCAAGGTCGGGTAAGCGATTACAATCAGCATGTAAGAATTGGAAATAGTTTGCGTTTTCAAATGTGATGTGTTATTATAAATCCAATCGACAAAAAGAACCTGAATTCACATATTGTAAAGGGTTTTCATTTTTGTTAGTGAAACTTTTACAATGTGTGAATTTTTTTCTCTTTGAAGAATAAAAAACATGTTAATAATTTTTGGAGGTATTTCTCATGGCTACTGGTACAGTAAAATGGTTTAACGCAGAAAAAGGTTTCGGTTTCATCGAAGTTGAAGGCGGCAACGATGTATTCGTTCACTTCTCCGCAATCCAAGGCGACGGTTTCAAAACTTTGGACGAAGGCCAACAAGTTGAGTTCAGCGTTGTTCAAGGCAACCGCGGACCACAAGCAGAAAACGTTGTAAAACTGTAATATAATTTAAAAGACTGCCTTTACTTTGTAATGGCAGTCTTTTTCAATTTAGCTATTGAAGTTTACTTACGTAAAACGCTGAGGAGGTTCATCATGTATTCCAGAAAAAAGTCATTTGAAGAGATGCCTCTAGAAAATGTGACGATATGGTCTTGTGAACAAGAAGGCTGTAAAGGCTGGATGCGAGATAATTTTACATTCGATCACGTTCCGACTTGCCACTTGTGTCAGTCCACCATGGTTCGAAGCGTCAAGTTACTTCCTTTAGTTAATAACACAAGCAGTGATCAGAAAGCGCTCAAAAAAGGCGTTCAAATTTAATATAATGGAAACCCGGAGACCCTGCTGTCTTCGGGTTTTTTATGTTATCGCAAGCGAGGGAGGAATAGAGGCTGTGAAAACAAAAAAACGTCGGCAATGGCCGCTGTTGGTAGGCGCTTGTGTGCTTGCAGCATGTGCCGTCATCGTAATAGGCAAATCACCATTTGGCCCCGTCTCTTCCTGGAACACAGCCGGGAAGGATACTCCCGTGGCAGCAACATCAGTGCCCACGCCTCCGCCTAGAGAGGCTTTGGAGTTCCGCATGGTCGATCTGGACCATGGCTGGGTGAAATACGCCGATGGGATCGCGGCGACCGAGGATGGTGGCGGCTTGTGGCAGCCGGCCGCTGGAGAAGTGGCTGCTGCGGAAACAGCAGTCGATGGTTCGCTCGCTGAGCTGTTAAGCTTAGAAGAAGCTGGGTCAACAAGCTCAGTTAGTACTAGCCCTAGCCCGTTGACGGCGACGTTGGGCGGGGTTGCGTTTCCGGTGAAGCAAACACAGTTCCTGACACCGCGTATTGGTTGGGCGCTGCCCGCGAGCAGCAAGGATGCGAAGAATCCGCTGCTGATAACCGCTGACGGCGGGCAGACTTGGGTGGATGGCATGACCACGGAGGTCAAAGAAGCCATCCTCAAGGAGAAGAGCCATTTGCAGCAGCTGGCTAAGGAGAAAGAGCTGTACGCAACGCAGGAAGCAGCGAAAGGGATCATGAGCGCCAAGTGGAAGCTCGTGCCTGAGAGCGCTGCGCCTGGAGATGCGGTGCTTGTTCGTCACGATGAGCCAGGGACGATCACCTGGCTGAACAAAACATACACGCTCCAGCCATACGGAGCGGGGTATTTCACTTATTTGCCGATTGGGATGAGTGCGAAGCCCGGCAAATATCCGATCGGCGATCAGACGCTCACCATCGTGGCGAAGAAGTTCGAGACGCAGTATCTCAAAGTCACATCTGAGATGGAGAGCATGAAGCAGGATACGGCGCGCATCAATGCCGATCAGAAGAAAATCGATCTGGCGCGAAGCAAGTCCGAGCCAGAGTTTCTGTTCAGCGGGCCATTCGTGAAGCCCATCGAGGGGATTCTAACGACGCCATATGGCTATACCCGTTACGTTAACGGGAAGTATGATAGCGCGCATATGGCGGTTGACCTGGCCGCGAAGGAGGGCACCCCGATCAAAGCGACGAATGATGGGATCGTGGCGCTGGCCGAGAGCCTGTATTTGACCGGCAATTCCATCTATCTCGATCATGGAATGGGGCTTTTTTCGCAGTACGCGCATCTCTCCGAGCTGCGGGTGAAAACAGGCGACCGCGTGAAACAGGGCGACATCATTGGGCTAGTCGGCACAACCGGGTTCTCGACGGGGCCGCATTTGCACTTCACATTTTGGGCGCATAATGTACAGGTTAATCCAGATTTGTTTTGGAACACGACACCGTTTCGTTGGGTTCAGCCGGCTCAGGTTAAGCCTAAGGGTTGAACGTGAGGATAAGGAAAAGATAAAGGACACCATTCTTCTTCGCTATGCGGAGAGGGTTGGTGTCCTATTTGTATTATTTTAGCATAGAAAGCCGGTCGTAGGTCTCCGCATCACAGATGACGAAGAGCTGCGCATCCTCGGGAATGAGCTGGTCTAGCTTTTGGTTAATATTCAGTTGATCCCGGTCGGAGATCAGTGTCGCCCCCTCAAGGAGCAGCTGCTCAAAAGCGTCGCGGTAGGTCCGCCAAGCGCTCTTTTTGCCAAGCACTTGAAGGCTGCTGCTGGACTGCCTGGTCAAGAGCTGCGACACAATCCGTGACGATCCCGGTGAAAAAGCCGAGCGAACGGCAAGCTGCGAAATGGTCTCGGAGCCGAGGATGAATTCATTCACGTTGACATGCTGGAAGTTTTGCATATTTTCGCTGTTTTTGATCTCGACGATGGAGTGGACGTTGCGGTAGTTGCGCTCGACGGTTGTGGCGACGACTATAGATGAACTTGTTGTTCATTCGCAGCAGTTTAAKGAAGATCTTACTGAAATAGAACATGGAGGCTCCTTTCCTGAAAAAGTAGATATTTGGTCTATCTGCATGATACAATAAAGAACGAATGTTCTGGAACGGAGAAGGACGAATGGCTGAAACGATCAACATTTCCGTGCGCGCTCTGGTCGAATATGTGTTTCGCAGGGGGAGTATTGAGTCCGGCTTTCGGACAAGCACTGCGCTGGTTGAAGGTACGAAGGCACATCAAAAACTGCAAAAACAATACGGCGAATCGGATCAGCATGAAGTGTATGTTTCGGCTGAGATTGCCTACCGGGAGCTGCTGTTCGTCATTGACGGGCGGTGCGACGGTCTGCTTCAAGATGCGGACGGTGGTCCCGTGACGGTGGATGAGATTAAGTCCACATCCTCGGACATTAGCGAGATCGAAGAGGATTCGTACCCCGTGCATTGGGCGCAAGCGATGTGCTATGCCTATATGGTAGCCAAAGATCGCGAGCTTCATCATATRCGCATTCAACTTACTTATATGCAGGTGGAGACGGAAGATACGCGCCGATTCGTGAAGGAAGCTTCGTTCAGCGAGCTGGAACAGTTCGTGCATGACGTGGTAGAGCGGTATTATCCTTATGCACAGGCGATATATGAACATGAACAGCGCAGGAACCGCAGCATCAAGGAGTTGGCATTTCCTTTTCCAGCGTATCGTGAAGGACAGCGCAAGCTGGCAGGAGCGGTGTACAAATCGATCAGCGAAGGGCGCAAGCTGTTCGCCAAAGCGCCCACCGGCATCGGGAAGACGATGTCGACCTTGTTTCCGTCCGTGAAGGCGATTGGCGAGGGGCTGCTGCAGCGGATTTTCTATTTAACGGCGAAGACAATCACACGGACAGCGGCAGAGGAAGCGTATGGACTGCTTCAGGCACAAGGACTTCAGCTACATGTCGTGACCATCACGGCCAAGGACAAGGTTTGCCTGAAGGACGAAGTCCGCTGTACCAAGGAGCATTGCGAATTCGCAGATGGTTATTACGACCGCATTAACGGCGCCGTGCTGGATCTTCTGGGGTCGGAAACGATTATGACGCGTACTGTGATTGAATCGTATGCACGGAAGCATCGCGTTTGTCCCTTTGAGTTTTCACTGGATGTCGCTTATGCCGCAGATGCGGTCATTTGCGATTACAACTATATTTTTGACCCTCGTGTTAATTTAAAAAGGCTGTTCGAGGAGCAGAGGCGGCACACGACTTTACTCGTGGATGAAGCGCACAATTTGATTGACCGGGCGCGGGAGATGTACAGCAGCACTTTGGGGAAATCCGGGTTTCTTGCGCTGCAGCGGGAGTTCAAAGGCGTTCGCGCTGATCTGCATGATGCAGCCAAGGCGATTAATCAATATTTCATTACGCTGCGCAAAAGAATTGGAGACCGTCCGATGCTAGTGGAACCGGAGCTGCCGGAGGCTCTCTTGGCGCTGCTCGACGGTTTCCTTGCAGGCGCTGAGAAGGAACTGGCTGCAAGCGGGGGGAGCCCCGCAAGTCCATTGCTGCTGGAGACGTACTTCGAAGCCCATAACTTCGTCCGTATTGCCAAGCTGTACGATGAACGCTATATGACGTTGTTCACGTCTGATCGCAACGAAGTCAGCGTGAAGCTCAGCTGCCTGGACCCCTCTCATCTGCTCCGGCAGATGGGGAAAGGCTATCGCTCGCATGTGTTCTTCTCAGCGACACTCTCGCCGCTGTCCTTCTTCATGGACACGCTCGGAGCGGGCGAGGAGGACTACTCCGTGAGCGTGCCTTCGCCTTTTGCCAAGGAACAGCTGGAGGTTTTCGTCCAGCCGCTGTCGACCCGCTATCAGGATCGCGAGCGAAGCCGGGAGGCGATTGCCCGCTCGATTCATCACATGGTGACCAGTCGTTCGGGCAACCATTTGGTGTTTTTTCCATCGTATGCTTACATGAGTAGTGTCTACGAAGCTTTTACGGATCTTGTGGGTGAGCAGGGAGAGGATAGTCAGCTCCGTGTTCTGCTTCAGACGGTTCAGATGCCGGAAGAGGAGCGGGAGCAGTACTTGGCCGAGTTCCAGGCGGGCCGTAATGGGACGCTAGTTGGCTTCGCTGTGATGGGCGGCATCTTCTCGGAGGGCATCGACTTGGTCGGCGAACGTCTGACCGGCGTGGCCGTAGTTGGTGTAGGGCTGCCGCAGCTCGGACCTGAGCGCAATCTGATCAAGGCCTACCTCGAGGATACGGGCAAAAACGGCTACGAGTACGCCTACGTCTTCCCCGGCATGAACAAAGTGCAGCAGGCTGGCGGCCGGCTGATTCGCTCCGAAACGGATCGCGGCGTGCTGCTGCTGATTGATGACCGGTACCTGCAGCCGCTGTATCAGCGCTTGCTGCCGGAGGAGTGGCGGGATTATACGGTGCTGCGGTAGGTAATGGTGTGCTGCCAGAGGAGTGGCGGGAATATACGGTGCTGCGGTAGGTGATGGCATCCTGTGATTAAACGGCCCCTTCAGGGCGCCCTGCGGAACCGGTATTACCTGTACGTAACGCCGATTACTCCTGCTATTTTCCTCGATTATTCCACTTTTGCCCAAATAACTGGATTTTCTAACGCTAATGTCGCCAAACTAGCATATTTTCATCCTGCTACGGGCAATTAGCTGGAGTTCCTGCCGCTATTTCGCTTCCTGCCACTGAGTAGCGCAGATTAACGGTAGTTTTTCCATCTATCTATCCATAACTGTAACTGTCTACAATGTATCGACGGGCCCACCAGTTCCCTTGGCGCACAGGCTAGCTGGGCAGGCTACAGTAGCGCGGCAGATACTTACCCATACAAAAAAAGGTACCCACAGTCTGAACACTTTTTCATAGTGTACAGACTATGGGTACCGGTGTAAGCAGATGACTCTGCTCAAGGATAGCCCCTTTGTTATAGGGACATGCGGTAGATGTTAACAACATCCTCGCGTGTTAACTTCTTGAAGTTTCCGAAATCGCCGTACACCATGGCTTTGTCAGCCATCAGCTCAATCGTCGAATCGTCGATGTCGTAATCCGCGAGGCGGCTTGGCGCACCGATGGAGTTAAGGAATCCGCGAAGCTCCGCGATACCTTCCTCGGCTACCTGGCGGTCCGTTTTGCCTGTGGTTGTAACGCCAAAGACGCGCTGCGCGAACTGCTTATACCGCGCTACATTGGCATCTAGCGTATAGCTCATCCAGTTCGGGAATAGTATGGCAAGGCCTCCGCCGTGCGGGATATCATGAACAGCTGACACCGCATGTTCTAGATTATGCGTCGCCCAATCGCCGCGAACTCCCATGCTAAGCGTCCCGTTCAGCGCCATGGTGCCGCTGTACAGAATTGTCGCGCGGCTCTCCAGATCAGTGAGATCCTGCAGCAGGCGAGGCGCCGTATCGATCACGGTCCGAAGAATCGTTTCACAGAAGCCATCTTGAAGAAGTGTGTTATCAACATGATGGAAATATTGCTCAAATACGTGTGACATGATATCGACCATACCGTATACGGTTTGATTTTCAGGCAAGGAGGTTGTGTGAGCAGGATCGAGAATCGAGAATTTCGGGAAGGAGAACGGGCTGCCCCAGCCTAGCTTCTCTTTGGTCTCCCAATTGGTAATAACGGAGCCGGAGTTCATTTCTGAGCCCGTTGCGGCAATCGTAAGCACGGTGCCCAGCGGCAACGCGCCTGTTGCGGAAGCTTTGCGCGTCACGATATCCCAGAAGTCGCCCTCATACTTGGCCCCGACAGCAATCGCCTTGGCACAGTCAATTACGCTGCCTCCGCCTACGGCGAGGATCAAGTCGATGTTCTGAGTGCGGCACATTTCAACACCGCGGTGGACCGTTGAGAGTCTTGGGTTAGGCTCAACACCACTCAGTTCGAAAATCGAAGCATCTATGTTCTTCAGCAAGTGAACAACTTTGGTATAAATGCCGTTCAGTTTAATGCTTCCGCCGCCATAGACGAGCAGCACGTTTTTACCGTATTTGGGTACCTCTGCAGTTAATTTCTCGAGTGTCCCCTCTCCGAAATGCAGCGTGGTTGGATTATAATAAGTAAACGTATTCATCGAATTACCTCCTCGAAATCATCTATATCAAGTCTTACCCTTATATTGTATAGAAAGAAACAGCAAAAAACAAAATTAGCAGGACGAAGGCACAAAGCCAGTTCCAGCTTAAAGAAAGGCGCCAACTAGYATAGTGGAAGAAGGAGTTAATAGGATGATTCTAGAAATTCTAAGGGGTAGGATTCCATTTTCAGGGAAGTGATGGCCAGGTGTTTAAAACCCGAAGATCTGATCACATTTTGGAGATCGCTTATAGCTGTGTTCGTTGGTTTTTTGTGCCAACTTCAACGATTTTATTCCTGAAATACTACCACCATACGACGAGGGATCTGATCCTATTTTGCACACTTTTCACCGTGTCGGTTCTATATATGGGGTTTACGGAGTATGTTCTGCATCGCACTTCAATTAATTCTGCGCTGTATCGGTATGTTACGAGACTTGGCGTATTCATGGACTACATTGCTTTTTTTCTGATCATTTCTCTGACCGGCGGCACGCACAGTCCGCTCTATCCGATTGCTTATCTCATTATCTTGCACGCTTCACTCTACTGGAGCTTTACAGGGGCTATGGTAGCCACATGCATGACGATTATCGGCTATATCAGCGTAATTTTCCTGGTGGACGGCGGTTTCATAGATGAGGATTTGCCGCGGCATTTGTTTAATTTTGCTTTTCTCATCATGATCGGTGTGATTGGCGGTATTATTGTGGCACGGGAGCGTAAGCATTTTGTGGAGAAAGGGATTTTCGAGAATTTAGCTAAAAAAGACTATCTGACGGGGCTCTACAATCACCGCAGCTTTCAAGAGCAAATTAGGGAAACGATTACTAAGAGACGGTATTTCTCATTGATTATGGGGGATATTGATTATTTCAAAAATATTAATGACCGATATGGTCATCAAGTCGGGGATGCTGTGCTGCGGGCGATCGGGCGTTTATTTGACGACATCATTCCTAGTAGCCAAGGCAGTGCTTTTCGCTATGGCGGTGAGGAGTTTGCCATTATTCTGTTTACGGATGAGCGGCACATCGCGAGTGAATTGATACATCAATTCAGGGAGAAGCTGAAAGCACTGGAGTTCGGCTCGGACGTGGAGAAATTCCATGTGACGATGAGTTTCGGAGCGACGATTCGTGTGAAGGACCAGAGGACGGCGGAGCTCATGGCAGCCGCGGATACGCTTTTGTACACAGCTAAAGAGCAGGGCAGGGACCGCTTAGTTTGGGGCTAGCTTGAACGATCTGAACCAATAGGAGGAATTATTGTGGCAACGTTAACGCCTTATTTTTATAGCAGAAATGCCAGAGAACAGTCGGATTTTTATGTAAAAGCGCTTGGTGGTGAGATCATTAGCCTGCGTACGTTCGCAGATATGCCGGGGGCTGATGAATCGATGAAGGACCGTGTGCTTCATTTGGAGTTGCAGGCACTTGGCCTACGCTTTTTCATGGCGGATGTAGGTACGGAATCGGTGGATAGAGGTAATGGTATGGATTTGACGCTGGAATTTAAAAGTGAAGATGAAGCGAGGCGTATTTTCGAAGCGCTATCCGAGCGAGGTACGGTGATAATGCCCTTGGAGCGCATGTTTTGGGGCACAATGTTCGGTCGCCTTGAAGATCCATTCGGAGTAATTTGGCAGATTTCAACAGAGGCATAATCATAATCGCTGAGCCCCTCTACGTCCACGGACCGATTCGTTCCTGTTTATATTCCGTTTAAAATACAGGTGTATGATCCTTTTAGCAAAGAGATACTGAAGAGATCATTCCCATGACGGATGTACACTAATTCGATCGGGTAAAGGAGTAGAGATACATGGCAGTTACAAGGAAAGAAGCGCCTAAGAGCGCGAGCAACTGGCGGGGATTTATGCGCTTGATTCTGCAGGCGAATCCGCCCAAGCTTCTTCTAGGCATAGCACTAGGATTAAGCATTATTTCAACATTGGCAGGGCTAGTCATACCGTTATTTACGAAAAATGTGGTCGACAGCTTCTCGATCGACAACTTGAACTGGATGCAGATTAGCGGTATGGCGATCGCTTTCGTCGGCTCAGCTGTTGCCTCGGGCATCTCGGTTTACTTATTGAATCACGCGGGACAGAGCGTTGTGGCCGGCATTCGTGAGCGACTATGGAAAAAGCTGCTCGTGCTGCCGGTTCGCTATTACGATAACAATCAGACAGGCGATACGATTTCCCGGATGACCAATGATACTGCTGTGATTAAAGGGTTAATCGCTGAGCATATGTCAGGGTTCGTGACAGGCATTATTTCAATCATTGGTTCGATTGCGGTTCTCTTGTATATGGACTGGAAAATGACGCTCATTATGTTCAGCGTATTCCCGCTGGCCTTCCTCCTCCTATTTCCGCTGGGGCGGCAAATGTTCAAGATCTCCAAAGGCATGCAAGCTGAGACGGCAAGTTTCACTTCTGTGCTGAATCGTGTCCTCTCCGAGATCCGCCTGGTGAAGGCAGCGAATGCAGAGCCCGTGGAGTATCAAGAAGGTAGCTCAGGGATTCAAAGGCTCTTTAAATTCGGGCTTCGTGAAGGTAAAATTCAAGCATTAATGGCGCCGCTTGTTACGTTTGTTATGCTGATGTTGTTCGTTGTGCTGTTCGGATACGGCGGTACGCGGGTAGCCTCAGGCGCCATAACTGCGGGTCAATTAGTGGCCTTCATGCTTTATTTATTCCAAATTGTCATGCCGATTACGCAGATCACACAGTTTTTCAATCAGTCGCAAAAAGCAATGGGAGCAACCGATACGATTCTCAAAGTCCTTGATCATGAAGAAGAAGACCCGCATGCAGGAGTGCCTGTAGCGAATGCTTCACAGTCAATCCGTTTCGATCAAGTGACCTATGGCTACAAAGAAGGGGAGTCCGTCCTCAAAAACGTCAGCTTCACGATGGAAGCAGGCAAAGTGACGGCGATCGTAGGGCCGAGCGGAAGCGGGAAAACGACAACGTTCTCCCTGCTCGAGAGATTCTATACACCGCAGAAGGGCTCCGTTACCTTAGGGACCGATCCTATTGATCAGTTCTCGCTTATTTCCTGGCGCAGCCAGATTGGATATGTTTCACAGGAGAGTCCGCTTATTGCAGGCACAATCCGGGATAATATTTGTTATGGGCTGCAGCGTGAAGTGACGCTGGAAGAGCTGAAGCGGGCTTCGCAGATGGCTTATGCGGATACATTTATTGAAGAGCTGCCGCAAAAGTATGAGACGGAAGTCGGCGAGCGCGGTATTAAGCTGTCGGGCGGACAGCGGCAGCGGATTGCGATTGCGCGAGCTTTGCTGCGCGATCCGAAGATCTTGATGCTGGACGAAGCGACATCCAGCTTGGACAGCAAGTCCGAGGTTGTGGTGCAGCAAGCGCTGCAAAACCTCATGCAGGGAAGGACAACGCTGGTCATCGCGCATCGCTTATCGACGGTGGTGGATGCTGACCAGATTATCTTCCTGGATAAAGGTGTAGTGACAGGAAGCGGCACGCATCAGGAACTATTGGAGTCCCACGACATGTACCGCGAGTTTGCAACGCAGCAGCTCCAGCTGCAGGAGCAGCTTTCCGCGGACTCGGGTTTGCTGCCAGAGGAGGCGCTGGCTTCCGCGGAGGCCCCTTCTCATAGATAACAATGGCCGGTGTGTATCCGGCCGATATCCAAAAGGGTTGAACAGACGAAATCTGTTCAACCCTTTTCTTTTTCTAAGCGGCGAAGTTCAAGATTCTCTTTCATCAAGGCGGCGATATTCCGCTCATTCTCCTTATTTAGAGCCTCTAACCTTTGGATGACAAGCTCTTGGCGTTGTGCCGGATGGTTTTGGCTTAATTTAGCTTTGCCCTCCATGTCCGTTATGTGGATTTTGAAGCCTTGAATGCCTTTGTTTAACCCGGCCAAGTAGGCGGAATCTACGGCTCCTAAATCATAGGGGCTACCCGGTTCCTCATATTTGGCAATCAAACTCTGCATGGAGGACATCACTTCCTGCTCATCGTCGATGAGCTCGGCTTGCCCGTATACATGAACAGCGACGTAATTCCATGTCGGAACGGAGTCGCTAGTTTCG
Organism: Paenibacillus sp. 01T422; assembly: GCF_056398785.1. Lineage (NCBI taxonomy): Bacteria > Bacillati > Bacillota > Bacilli > Caryophanales > Paenibacillaceae > Paenibacillus > Paenibacillus sp. 01T422. The sequence goes on from NZ_JBFTQB010000001.1 coordinate 23,700, forward strand.
TACCAGGAGGGGGAAATGTAGCTATGTGGACCCTGAAAAATAACCAGAACCTCCTGCTGCGGCAGATCCCTCCATTGTGGATTCGGACGTGCGACATGTCCATACAAGCATTTATTGTTGCGATCAAGCGTAAGTGGCAAGTGGGTGGCGGAATGGCGGTTGTCATGCTGAGAAATCAGGGTCGCAAAACCATTTTGTTCGATAATAGCGTACATAAGGTCTTCATCTTTTATTTTAAAATGGGAAGGGATGTACATGTTTGTTTCTCACCTGCTTTTTAAGTTTAACGACATTATACCAATGGTGATGGTCTGTACATAGTGCCAATTTTGACGGGAAATGGTGTACCACTATGCTCATTACATTCAAACTAGAGAGGAACTATAGGGCGTTATTTGAGCTAAATCGGCAATATTTGGCCACAAGGGGAACTGTAGGATCTTATTCGCTTTCCATACGCAGTATTCCATCCTAAAGCAATGAAATAAGGGACCACAGTTCCCCCTGATCTGCCATAAGCCGAAATGGAGGGAGAATAGAGGATCATAGTTCCGACTGTGCTTGTTTTCAACTAGCTACACTACTTTTCATCCTATTGCTTGGATTCGCTCAAAGGAGGAAAAGCACGTTTGTCGAATAAGTAAAGTAGAATTCAAACGATAATCTGGAGGGTTGCGTTAATGGATAAAGTGCGGTGGGGAATTATTGGTTGTGGGGATGTAACCGAAGTTAAAAGCGGCCCGGCTCTTCAAAAGGTGGCAGGCTCTGAGCTCGTTGCTGTCATGCGGCGCAATGGCGCGCTAGCGGAAGATTATGCGAGAAGGCACGGCGTGGCCAAATGGTATGATGATGCGAATGCGCTCATTCATGATCCGGATGTCAATGCTATTTATGTGGCGACGCCACCTGGTCATCATCATGAATACACGTTGATGGCGGCTAAGGCGGGTAAGCCCGTTTATGTGGAGAAGCCAATGGCTAGGAATCACGGGGAGTGTCTGGAAATGATCGCCGCGTGCGAGGAGGCTGGGGTGCCGCTATTCGTTGCCTATTATCGCCGAGGCTTGCCAAAGTTTGTTCAGATTAAAGAACTGCTGGACAGCGGTGCTTTGGGGGAAATCCGGTTTGTACATACATCTTACCTGCAAATGCTCAGAGAGGATCAGGGTCAGGAGCTGCCGTGGCGCTTGCAGCCTGAGCTTTCGGGAGGTGGACTTTTCGTAGATTTGGCTAGTCATACACTGGACATTCTGGACTATTTGCTGGGGCCGATCGGCGAAGTCAAAGGCTTTGCTCGCAATCAGAGTGGGCAGCTTCAGGTTGAGGACATCGTGACAAYGGCTTACGCGTTTGAATCGGGCGTGATGGGGACGGGAATTTGGAGCTTTAATAGCTTCAAACGCAGTGATGTGAATGAGATTGTCGGAAGTCTCGGCAAAGTAACATTTTCGACATTTGGTGGGGATCTTCGCGTGGAGACGGCGGATGGTCAGGTACAGGAATTTACGATTCCGAATCCGGCGCATGTTCAGCAGCCTCTGATTGGGATGGTTGTGGATGAGCTCAGAGGCACGGGCCAAAGTCCTAGTACAGGACGGACAGCCGCACGGACAAATCGGGTCATGGATGAGATGCTTCGCGACTTTTATAGGGAGAATCAGCTCTAATCTCGACCATATATGAACAGCGTTGATAAAACGATTGACGGAAACACGCGAGCCAATTAAACTATGGTAAATTAGAACTACAGCTTGGATACCAATCAGCGCCTTCACACTTTGGCGAGCAAAAGCGTTAAAGTGGTGAGCGAGCAATGGATTCAAGTCAACCCAATGGGAAAAAAGAGAGGGGTAATTAGGTTGAAAAAGAAAGCACTTGCATCACTTGTATTATCAGCAGCTCTTATGGTTGTAGCAGGTTGTGGTCAAAAGGCAGCAACAACGCCAGCGGCAGGCGGCGCATCAACAGCTCCAGCAGCAACGGCAGCTGCGGCAAAGACATACAAAATCGCGATTACGCAAATCGTGGAACATCCTTCTTTGGATGCAACTCGTCAGGGCTTTTTGGCAGCGCTTAAAGACGCTGGTATCGTAGAAGGCACGAACCTGAAGGTTGACTACAACAATGCGCAAGGGGATCAAACGAACAATTTATCCATCGCGCAAAAAATTGCTTCCGCAGACAATGACCTAGTCCTAGGTATTGCAACACCTTCCGCTCAAGCAGTCGTACAGCAAGTGAAGAAAGCACCAATTTTGTTCGCAGCCGTAACAGATCCGCTTGCAGCTAAAATCGTAACGAATGTAGATAAACCGGGCGGTACAGTTTCCGGAGCATCAGATACAAACCCAATGGCGGTCGCTCAATTGATGGATTTCGTTGCAGCTAACATGCCAAAAGTGAAAACGGTTGGACTTGTTATCAACGAAGGTGAGCCAAACGCCGTGATCATGGCGAAAAATGCTGAGCAAGCATTGGCGAAAAACAACATCAAGCTTATTAAGGCGCCAGTAACGAATACATCAGAAGTGAAGCAAGCTGCTCAATCCCTTGTGGGACGCGCAGACGCATTCTTAATCACACTCGACAACACAGTTGTTAGCGGTGTAGACGGCATCATTCAAATTGCTAACGAAAAGCACATTCCGTTCTTCTCCAGTGACCGCGATACCGTGGAAAAAGGAGCTTTTGCAACGGTTGGCTTCAAATATTACGATCATGGCTATCAAGTGGGTCAAATGGCTGTTGATATTTTGAAAAATGGGAAAAAACCAGCAGACATGAAAGTAACGGTTCCTGATAAGCTGGATCTGATCTTGAACTTGAAAGCAGCGAAAGCGCAAGGCGTTGAAGTGACTGATGCGATGAAAAATGCTGTGAAAGACAAAGAGAAAAACATCATTCAGTAAGGTTTGGGGATACAAAAGGGGTGGACGTCACTTTCGTTCATCTCTTTTTTTCTCCCGTCTGACCTGAGGGATGGGTATTGTTTATTTTTAAACTAGGAGGTTGTTACAACATGATGGATTCCATGAACGGTGCTGTCGAGCTGGGGCTTCTTTATGCCCTGATGGCACTTGGTGTCTATATCACTTTTCGGATACTCGATTTCCCTGACTTAACGGTGGACGGGAGTTTTACGACTGGCGGTGCGATTGCGGCTATTATGATTTCGCATGGCTACTCTCCGGTGCTCGCTTGTTTGGCTGCTTTTGCAGGTGGACTAGCCGCTGGGGCTTGTACGGGATTGCTTCATACGAAGGGGAAAATTAACGGGCTTTTGTCTGGTATCTTGATGATGATTGCTTTGTATTCGATTAATATGCGGATTATGGGAAGGCCTAATATCTCGCTGCTTGGCGCGGATACTATGTTCACGTCCATATCTCCGATCGCGGTAGGGTTCATTGTTGTGATTTTGTTTAAACTGCTGCTGGATGGCTTCCTGCATACCGATTTGGGGCTGTCGTTACGTGCAACTGGCGATAATGCTCGCATGATTCGCAGCTTTGGATCAAATACAGATAATACCACAATCTTAGGTGTCAGTTTATCGAATGGATTAGTAGCGCTTTCTGGTGCGATGATTGCTCAGCAATCCGGTTTTGCCGATATTTCTATGGGTATCGGGATGATTGTCATTGGTTTGGCTTCCGTTATTATCGGGGAAGCGATCTTTGGCTCCCAGAGTGTGTTCCGAGCGACACTTGCGGCAGTACTTGGCTCCATTGTGTACCGCATCGTGGTTGCATTGGCGCTGCGTGTGGAGTGGCTCAATGCCTCTGACTTGAAACTGATAACAGCGATTATCGTTATTATCGCGCTTGTGCTGCCATCTGTGCAGCGGTCTATCCGGCAAAAGGCAACGGCCAAACGCCGCTCTGCTGAGCTCATCGCCCGCGCTGTGCAAATGAATAAGGGAGGTGGCCGCTGATGCTTAAGCTCTCGAATGTTTCCAAGCTTTTTAACCCGGGTTCAGCCGATGAGAAGATCGCGTTGATCGGCATTAACTTAACCTTGAAGCCCGGCGACTTCGTCACGGTCATCGGCAGTAACRGCGCCGGCAAATCGACGCTGATGAACATCATCTCTGGCGTGATGACGCCAGATGCCGGCGAAGTGTCCATCAGTGGTGAGACGATCCACCACCTGCCTGAATACGAGCGCAGCCGCTGGATTGGCCGCGTCTTTCAAGATCCCATGGCGGGGACGGCTCCTCGAATGACCATCGAGGAGAATCTCGCCATGGCGTATACCCGCGGCAAGAAGCGCGGGCTTAGCTTCGGCACCAACGCGCGTCGACGCGCGTTGTTCCTGGAACAGCTGCAGCGCCTGGGCATTGGCCTGGAGGACCGTCTGCGCGCGAAGGTGGGTCTGCTCTCCGGCGGAGAGCGCCAAGCCCTCAGCTTGCTGATGGCGACCTTCACCCAGCCGCAGATTCTGCTGCTGGATGAGCATACCGCCGCGCTTGATCCTGCGCGGGCGGAGCTGATTACACGATTGACCGAGGAAATCGTGCGCGAAATGAAGCTGACCACGCTCATGGTCACGCATAACATGGAGCAGGCGATTCGTCTGGGCAACCGCCTGATCATGATGGACAAGGGCCGCATCATCCTCGATGTGAGCGAGGAGCGGAAGAAAGACCTCACCGTGGAGCAGCTGCTCGGTGAGTTCGAGCACATCAGCGGCAGTAAGCTGTCGGATGACCGCGTGGTGCTGGGTTAATAAGAGAAGCCTTCAGTGCAAGGAGTTATTCCTTGGCTGAGGGCTTTTTTATTTTATTAATTATAGTGAATCGTAGCTGTGCCACCCATATAGAATTAGTTACTCCAAGTGACGAAGATACAGCAAATGTGCCTGTTAGAGAGAATGGTGCGAGCGGAGGAAGATAAACAATTTAAAGAGAATCGGTGCTATTGCCACCGATGGGATGGGCTACTCCAACTAACAATGATGCAGCAGAAGTGCTTGATAGAGAGAATGGTGCGAACAGAGGAAGTTAAACAATTTAAAGAGAATCGGTGTTACTGCGCCGATGGGATGGGCTACTYCAAGTAACGAAGATGCAGCAGAAGTGCCTGTTAGAGAGAATGGTGCGTGCAGAGAAAATTAAACAAGTAAAAGAGAATCGGTGCTACTGCACCGATGTGGGAGGGCTACTCCAAGTAACAAAGATGCAGCAGAAGTGCTTGTTAGAGAGAATGGTGCGAGCAGAGGAAGTTAAACAAGTAAAAGAGAATCGGTGGAGTGGCTACAGCTGATAAAAGTCATCAAATCGTTGTATAAAGTACAACTTAGCACCACATCCAAGAGCCAACAAGTCCAAAGAAGCCGCCTCGCAACGAAATAACAAGGCTCAAACCCACATCCAGATGCCAGCTAAAAAGAAAAGTCCCTGCCCGCTGCATATTAGCAGCAAAAGCAAGGACTTATCATATTATTTAGCTGTTCCAGGCTTGATTACAGCAGCAATCGCAGCAGGAGATTCTTTCTCAATCGGGCGTTTGCCGACGAACAAGCTGAGCGGCAGTGCAACCAGCACGATGAACGTAGCTAGTAAGTACACATCGTTCACGCTCATTGTAAAAGAGTGCGTACCGATAACGGCCTTGTCCGCAATCCCGCTCGCAGCAAGCTCTTGCGAGTGCGTCGCGGTTTGGGACGCCAGAACGGAGGTGAACAGTGCGATAGCAAAGGAACCAAAAACATTGCGCACCCAGTTGCTCATGGATGTTGCATGACCGGACAGCGTGCGCGGAATTTGCTCCATACCGGCGTTGCTTGCTGGCATTGTTGCAAAAGCAATCCCGACGTTACGCACGATCATCCAGAATACGATATAGCCGCGGGATACGTCGACACTTAACCAACTAAGTGTTAATGTGCCTATTGCGATCAAGGAAATCCCGGTAAACAGAAGAATTCGCGGCCCCAGAATGCTGTATAGTTTACCTACAATCGGCATGCAGAGCGCCATAGCAAGAGAAGCTGGCAGCAGGATCAAGCCAGTATCAAGCGGCGTTACATGCTGAATATTTTGCAGGAAAATAGGTGTGAGGAAAGTTCCCGAGTACAAGCTGATGGTAACAATACTAGAAATGATAAGCGTCAGAGAATAACGCGTATTAGCCAAGATGCGAACATTCAGCAAAGGAGAATCTGCCTTCAGCTCTCTCCAAATGAAGAGACCAAGCATGATGATACCTCCTGCGAACAAGCCGATGACACGGCCTGATGTCCATCCCCAAGAATGGCCTTGAGAGAAAGCCACGAGCAAAGAGAGACTTCCGAGGACGACGGTGATTAAACCGATCGCATCGAACCTTTTTGGCACAGAAAGACGGTAGAATGGAATTAGCTTGAAAACGAGAAAAATAGCAATAAGCCCAACGGGCACATTAAGAAGGAATAACCAGTGCCAGCTCCAATTCTGCAGAAGCCAGCCACTCAGAGTCGGCCCGATGGCAGGAGCCATCATAGCGGATAAGGACCATAGGGAAATCGCAATAGGCTGCTTGTCACGAGGGATGACCTGGTACACGATAGTCATCGTCGCCGGCATAATGAGCCCACTGAAAGCCCCTTGGATAATACGGAAAGCAATAAGGGAAGAAGCATCCCATGAAATTGCGCATAATAAGGAAAAGACAGTAAATCCAACTAGAGCCAAAGCGTACAGACGCTTATAACTGAATCGCTCACCTAAGTAACCGGTTATAGGGGCAATTGTACCGCTTGCGAGCATAAATCCTGTGATCGTCCATTGGATTTTACTCAAATCAGCATGAAAATGTTCACTCAAAATCGGTATAGCAATATTAATTGTACTCATACTCAAGATCGAAACGAAAGATCCGAAGAAGATTGCAATCATAATGGGCCAGAAACGAATCTGTTGTAAATCATCCTTACTCACTTGATACCTCCACTCTCCATTGATCTTACTCGCCGGATTCTCTATAATTTGAATGAAAATCATCATACTACCAAAGCGGATATATGTCAATTATGACATAACAAGGAGTTCCTATGAATACCCTTTCCTATGGCTTGCTCAGCCTACTATCTAAAGATTCCCGAACGGGCTATGAGCTTATGCAGCATATTCAGCCTTTTTGGCCAGCAAAGCACAGTCAAATATACCCACTCCTTGCTCAGCTAGAGCAGAAGGGGTATGTGGAGTTTGTACATGTTATCCAGTCGGATAAGCCGGATAAAAAAGTATATTCACTAACAGGAGTTGGGCTAAAAGCACTTCAGGAGTGGATCGGGCTGCCTACAGACCCGCCAGTAACTCGTGATGAATTTGCGCTGAAAGTATACTGCATTGGCCTCGTAGATAAAGAAGAGGCAATGAAAATGCTGCTTGAGCGCGAGAGCTATTATAAAGGAAAGAAAGAGGGCTTTAGAGAGAGCTTTGAGAAGGTCAAAAGACTTAGCGATAAACCGCTTGAGGAGTTAGGGATACATGACCGCTTGTTCGGAAATTATGTCCTAATAAGGAAAGCTACGCTCAAAGTAGACGCAGACCTCCAATGGTGTGAGTGGATGAAGTCAAAGCTGAAATAACGAAAGAATTAATGCTTCGCTGTTGCCGCGGTGCTGTTCAGACCCCGAAAAGCCCGATAACGGGCTTTATTTTTCCCCTATTTTTAGGCAACGCCCTTCAGTGACCARGCTCTTGAATGACGGTTTGAATCTTCTGGAGGCGGATGTATTCCGATTTCTCCAGCTGGGGACGGAAATAGGCGTACAAATACGCAGCGTCATGGAATTCCAGGCCGGGGTAGCACACAACTTCCTGAACAGCCTGTGGGTTATCCATGATGACCTGCCATTCTCCCGTGCGTTCCGCCGGTGAAATGGTCGATAGGACATGTTTCTTCGCGGCTAAAGTAGCCTCCAGCTCGACCCAAACGCGTTCCCACGACGGACTGAATTGTACCGGCTCAGGAAATAGGCGGCTAGCTTTGGCGAGCGCCTGCTCTAGGCCAGGGATGTCCGCATCTGTGGCTGCTTTGATTGCCTCAGTTAAGCCGTCCAGCAGGCGGCGAAAGCCAGCATAACCCTCGGAGCATACCTCTTGCTGATAAGCAGCTTCGGCTTCGGCACTTTGAATCATGGAAAACTGGGCATACGTGTTCGTTATCATAAGGTGAGATCCCCCCAAAACAGATACTTTCTCCAAAATGTATCACAATTTTTTTGCCAAAAAAAGCCCTTACATCGTAATAGGCCTTCATTGGTTTAAATTCAGTTTATAAAAGTGCCTTATGCTAAAATAAATTAAAATTAGACCTTACATGAAGCGAGGCTGGATATAAAAATGGCTCCAATCCTGATCGTAGATGATGATCCTTATATTCGCGAGTTGGTCCGCGTCTTTATGCTGAACGAAGGCTTCGATGTCGTTGAAGCTTCAGACGGCGCGGAAGCGCTCAAGCTGCTAGAAACCGTCCAAGTCGACATGGTGATTATGGATATCATGATGCCGAATATGGATGGCTGGGAGCTCTGCAAGGAGCTGCGGGAGCACTATGATATACCGCTGCTCATGCTTACCGCCAAAGGCGAAACTTCGCAGAAGGTCAAAGGCTTCGAACTGGGCACCGATGATTACCTCGTTAAGCCTTTCGAGCCCGTGGAGCTTGCGATGCGGGTCAAAGCGCTGTTGAAGCGCTATAAAATTGCTGCATCCCAAACGGTTCAAGTCGGTGACCTCAGCATGAACAAGAAAACCTATGAGGTAACCGTCGGGTCCGAAAGTTTGACTTTGCCGCTCAAAGAATTCGAACTGCTCTATAAGCTGGCGAGTTATCCCGGGAAAACATTTTCGCGCGACCAGTTGATTGAGCAGATCTGGGGCTTCGATTATGAAGGCAATGAGCGGACTATCGATGTGCATATCAATAGGCTCCGTGAACGATTTCCAGAGGAGCGGCACGCTTTTCGCATTGCGACGATTCGGGGGCTAGGTTACCGGATGGAGGTACTGCCATCATGAACAGGAAAGCGCGGAGGAAAGATCACAGAAGTCGCGGTCAGCGTGTACGCGGCACTTTGTTCGGCGTAGGTTTTTTTCTGCTCATCATTCTGTACTGGCTGGGGGCCTTTTACGGCACAGAGTGGATTTACACGCATATCAATAAACGGCCAAGTGAAGTGATCGTTCAGCTTATAAATTGTATCACCGGAATGTTTCTTTGGGGTGTCACTATGACTTTCTTGGGCAGGTTCTTCCGCAGCGAGCAGATGAAGTTTTTTAAAACCATGATTGCGGCGATCCAAAGCATGTCCAGAGGGGATTTCAATGTGTCCGTTGACAATAATCCGCATAATGGCCCTTTTGTAGAACTGGTTGATTCCATCAACAACATGGCGGTAGAGCTAGGCCAATTGGAGAAAATGAGGCAGGAATTCATTTCTAACGTGTCTCATGAAATTCAATCCCCGCTGACTTCCATCAGCGGCTTCTCACGAGCGCTACAGAACGAGACCATCACGCTAGAGGAACGCAAGCATTATTTGGAAATTATTGAAGCCGAAAGTACACGTCTTTCCAAACTGAGTGATAACTTGCTCAAATTATCGTCATTAGAGTCCCAACATCACCCTTTTGAGCCGAAAAGTTACCGCCTAGATAAGCAGATCCGCAATCACATTCTTGCCTGTGAACCGCAATGGATAGAGAAAAACATCGAAATGGACATTGATCTGGAACCCGTTACCCTATCGGCGGATGAAGACTTGCTGAGTCAGGTGTGGACGAACTTAATTCATAATGCGGTCAAATTCACGCCCGTTGGCGGCATAATAGGTGTCCATGTTGAAAGTACCCGAAAAGAAGCCATCATCCGAATATCCAATAATGGCGCTAATATATCTGAGGAAGATTTGCCGCATATATTTGAACGTTTCTACAAAGCAGATAAATCGAGGAATCGAACCTCTGGGGGCAACGGGTTAGGACTATCGATCGTGAAAAAGATCATTGATATGCATGCTGGAACTATATCCGTAGAGAGTAAACCGGAGAAGAAGACGACTTTTATCGTTCGGTTGCCGTTGCAGGAGTCTTAGAAGGGGCACAAATAGAGACCCCCGCTTATCAGTGATAACCGGAGGTCTCTAAGTTTCATACATGGTATTCAATTGTCCCTACACACACTCCAATCAAACCAACTTCCGTTGAAATTACGACTTTACCTGTTACGGATCCTTTCCTCGAATAAACGCTGTTCACATTTACCGCCTCTGGATTCCCACATGCCCGATGAACGTTACTCGTTCCCGCACCTTTTCTTCCGTCGTTTGAAGGAAAAGTGGGCATGTTTCGCTAACATTGTCCATTGGACTATCCCCTTCCTAAGTTGAGAATATCCTGGCTACTCTTGGGGGTCCTTACCAGCTGTAAGGCTTGTCCTTCAAGTGAGCCTAAACCAACTATAGTCCATTATTAAAATATTGTAAATATTCAGAATATTTGCTAAAAAGCGATTATTACCGACTATTGCAGTGTTTCCTTTGATTTCCTTCGAATTGCGTAGTTTTTGTAAAGGTTATGAAGTTCTATTTCGTTTGGATCAATTGAAGCAGCTTTTTGGGAGCTGTTCGGGCATACCCTTCCGTGATTAAGTCGGTCATTTCCGACCAAGGAACTAGATCCATGTCGAGAATCGACACCCAACCGTGCTGACCGATATAGGCCGTTCTACGATAAGGTGTATCCTCCTGCTGGAGGAGAAATTCTTGTGTCGTCATATTAGTCTTGATCGCTGTGGATGGTTGACCATCCGTTTCTCCCATCATGACGAAGGGTTTGTCCTTCACACGGAAGGTCACATGGCCAAAGCCGTCGATCTTCTCCACGACTTCAGGCAGCTGCTCGCAGAATGCTCTTACTCTGGCAACGCCTTCTAGGCCTTTGGCGGTTACAAATTGATGATGTGTCATGGATGGAACACCCCCCTTATGCTTGAAAGGATAAATGGCGGGAAAATCCTTTGAATCTAGTGCCTTGATAAGTCAGTATTCCCTGATCTCCTTCAACGATATAACCAAACTGATCCCGCCCGACGCGTAATTCTAATCTTTGGCGATCCTCAAATTCAAATGTAGCATAATAGCTCGTATTAGCACTGGAATCCCCGGAACCTCCACTAACCTGCATTCTTTTGGCTACAACTTTACAGGTTAGGTTTTGGATAGGGGAAGCGTTATTGGCAGACCAGGTGATGAATCCTTTGATAATGACAAATAAAATAAAGCCGCCAATAAGCACCGCTACAATCGTAAAAATCAACATAAAAAGGTCTCCGCTGCTCTGATTAGGAAAGGGTCCTGTGTTAAAACCTGTTGACATAACAATCACTCCTCAAAGTTTCGTAGTAAATTCCCGGACTTTTTTAGAGGAATCTTTTGACGAATCGATACCCGGTTTCATGAAAACCAAGCGGTTGTTTCGCTTTTCGGCTATCCTCATTGTTCTCGGAACCTGTAATCCACCACATTCCGGAACAAGCGTGCTCTTGGGTCAGCTGTTCGGCATAACTCTTTAACTTATCCGCAGCTGCTTGGCAGCTGTTCGCTTCTTCAACGGAAATGACGGAGATTTCGCTAAACTTCACAACGGCATCGTCCGCTTGGCGAATACGAAAACCTAGAGTCCCTAGAATTTGGTTCTCTTCTTCGTATACATAGAGGGATTCATCGGGATTGTCGCGTATAAAATGCAACCTATTCTCAATGTGCAAAGGGGAAATCATCTTGCCTGTCCGTTTGGAAACAAAATTGCTGATTTCTTTCGTATCTTGGGGTTGTGCTTCTCGAATGATATACGTCATTACGGGCCTTCTTTCTGTGATCCTATGATTCTACTAATTATACCATATATTGGAACATGAGTTCTACATTTGCATAAAAAAACCCGCTTAAGGGCGGGTTGAGAGTCACGAATGACCAATTATGCTTGCTCATGAATTGTGTTCAATGTTGTACGGTCGCTCGCTTGCACGAGCTTGATGAGCAGTTCTTTCGCTGCAGCATAGTCATCGACGTGAAGAATCGACGCGGAAGTATGGATATAACGCGCACAAACGCCGATCACGGCCGAAGGAATGCCGGTACCTTGCACGTGCACCAATCCGGCATCTGTACCGCCTGCCGAAATAAAATATTGATACGGGATCTTATGCGTCTTCGCCGTATCCAGAATGAACTCGACCATCCCGCGATGGGTAATCATCGTAGGGTCAAAAATGCGCAGCAGCGCTCCGCGCCCCAGCTGCCCAAAAGCATTGCGGTCGCCGGTCATATCTCCGGCGGCACTGGCATCCAGCGCGTAGAACAAGTCCGGCTGGATGAGATTCGCTGCCGTGCGTCCACCGCGCACGCCAACCTCTTCCTGTACGGTAGCGCCCGCGTACAGGACATTCGGGAGCTTCGGCCCGCCGTGAAGCTCCTTCATCAGTTCAATCGCCAGGCCTACGCCGTAGCGATTGTCCCAAGCTTTGGCCATAATCCGTTTCGGATTGGCCAGGGGTGTGAACGGGCAGATGGGTACAATCTGCTGCCCGAGCTTGATGCCGATGGCGAGTGCATCGGCTTTATCTTCTGCGCCGATGTCAATGTACATCGTCTTGATGTCTGCGGGCTTGCTGCGTGCCGCTTCGTCCAGCAAGTGCACGGGCACGGAGCCGATCACGCCGATGATCGGCCCTTGCTCGGTCATAATCTGCACGCGCTGGGCGGGCAGTACTTGGCTGAACCAGCCGCCGAGGGGCTGGAATTTGATGGTGCCGTGCTCGGTGATGCCGCTAACCATGAAGCCAACCTCGTCGAAATGGCCGGCAACCATGATTTTGGGGCCAGCCTCGTCACCACGCAGGATGCCGAACAAGCTGCCGAGGCCGTCTTGGACGAACTCGTCCGTATATTTCTCCATCTCACCGCGGACAAACTTGCGGATCTCTCGTTCGAAACCAGGAGCTGCCTGGAGTTCAGTCAATGTTCGGAAAAGCTCTAACGTTTCAGTGTTCATTGGAAATCCTCACTTTTTTTGCATGATTAGGTAGTGCGATAAACTTTATTTTACCATAACAGAAAAATAAATGAGATTTAGGCTGAAGGCATCTTTACAAAACTAATGATCTTAGTTATTATACTAATATAAATAATAAGCGGGAGGCGTTCAGAATGAAAGTAACGAAAATCGGTTCATTGTATCAGGTGGCTTTTATGCCGAGATTTTTTCCGGTGAATTGTTATTTGGTGGAGGAAGAAAACGAGTTGACGCTTGTTGATACGGCGCTGCCATTCAGTGTAAAAGGCATTCTTCAGGCTGCAGCGAGTATCGGTAAACCAATCACCCGTATCGTGCTTACTCATGGGCATGGCGACCATATTGGGGCGTTAGATGGCTTGAAAAAAGTTCTGCCGCAGGCGAAAGTTTATATTTCGCGAAGAGATGCCAAGCTGCTGGCGGGCAGCAAGGAACTGGAGGCCGGTGAACCGAATTCACCGATTAAAGGAGATGTTCCGAAGTCGGTGCAGACCAAGCCGGATGTGCTGTTAAAAGATGGCGATCTCGTAGGCTCGCTGCAAGCTATTGCCTCTCCAGGGCATACACCGGGATCGATGGCTTTCCTGGATGTACGCAGCCGTGCGTTGATTGCTGGTGATGCTTTTCAAGTGCGCGGTGGAGTAGCGGTTTCTGGTTTGATGAAGTTTTGGTTTCCGTTCCCGGCTATGGCAACATGGAACAAAGAAGTATCGCTGGAGAGCGCCCGCAAATTGAGACAGCTATCTCCAAGTCTTCTTGCAGTCGGACACGGCGTAATGGTTGAACAGCCGCTTGCGGTGATCGACCGTGCTATCGCGGAAGCAGCCCAAAAGTTTCAGATGACGGCAGCAAACATTTAGATAAAAGGGACGGGAACATCCATGGCGCAACGACAAGGACTAGACGCAGAAAACGTGCTGCAAGCAGCTGTGGAAATGGCTGATACGCAAGGTGTCGAGGGCCTAACATTAGCAGCACTAGCAGCCAAATTGAACGTAAAAACGCCGTCGCTTTATAACCATATTAAAGGTTTACCTGATCTTCGGATGCAGCTTTCCCGGCGTGGACTGCTGCTT
>NZ_JBFTQB010000002.1:0-29608 GCF_056398785.1 Paenibacillus sp. 01T422
GCCATGCTCGGTAGAATTAATGAGATTGGCGCGGATGTTAAAGCCATTAAAGACAGAGTTGACAGTATGGACAGACGCATGGGGAATCTAGAAGATCGCATGGGTAGTTTGGAAACCCGAATGGGTGGTATGGAAGACCGTATGGGGAATCTTGAGAACAGAATGTCAAAAGTAGAAGACACGCTACAAGAAATCAAACAAGTTCAAGTGCAGCAAAGCGAGCAAATTGCAGGAATTGCTGTGACGATGATGGAACATGCAGCCAGTATTCGTACACTTAAATTAGTGAAATAAAGGAGTAAGATTAGACGAATCCGGAGCTAGTCTTATTTTTTTTGCCAAAATCGGTCCAAGCCGGTAGCTTGGCTGCATAATCGGCCAAGTCCCCTCATATGCATGTACTATGTTGATGTTAATCATGAGTGAGGGGATGATCGAATGCGCCGGGTCACATGGATGGTAGCAGTGGTGATGTGCTTAGCATTGGTTCTCGCAGGATGCGGGATAGGCAAGAAAGATGCAGGATCTATCGTAAAGGATTTGGATCATGTGATCAGCAAAGCGGATAGCTATCAGGCTTCAGGCAGCATGATTTTGCACACAGGGTCACAACCGCAGGAATACCAGGTGGAGGTGGCGTATTCGCCGGAACATTTCTACCGGATTTCGCTGACCAACGCATCGAAGGATGTAACGCAAATTGTGCTGCGCAATGAAGAGGGCGTGTTCGTGCTAACGCCGCATCTGAAGAAAAGTTTCCGTTTCCAAAGCGATTGGCCGGAGAATCAAGGACAGGTGTACTTGTTCCAATCTCTAGCGAGAAGTATTATCGCGGACAAGGATCGCCAGTTTACAACGGACAATGATACGTATGTGTTCGACGTTGCGGCGAATTATCAGAATGAGCAGCTGTCTCGCCAGAAAATTTGGCTGAATAAAAAGACATTGGCACCTATGCAGGTTCAAGTGTCGGATGCGAACCAAAATGTGATGGTGCAGGTGAATTTCACGAAATTCGAATTCGATGCGAAGTTTGATAAGGATTTCTTCCAAATGGAACGCAACATGACAAGCTGGAACATGCAGACATTGCCGACGATGTCCAATGTTAAGGTAACGGATGCTGACCATCCTGCGGCTAGTGTAACGGACAAAAACCTGTCCGCAACAGGCGGGCAGTCTGATCAAGCTGCCACAGGCACCAAAACGGATGCAACGAAGCCGAATGCCGTGGCAAGCAAACCGCAAAGTATCGGTATCATTGAGCCGAGTTATCTGCCTAAGGATGTCGTGAAACAGGATATTACGGATATGAAACTGGGCGAAGACGCGGCTGTCCTTTTGAGATACAAAGGGAAGTACAACTTCAGCATGGTTGAGGTTAGACCTCAGGCGAAGTCGGTGTCTTTGCAGCCAGGTGATATTGTGGATCTCGGCTTCACGATTGGGGTTCTCACAGGGGAAGATAAGAAGACGCTCACTTGGACGAATGACGGTGTAGAGTTCAGATTAACGACGGGCGATTTGCCGACGAATGAAATGATTAAAGTGGCGATGGCAACGGAAGGCCAATCCGGTAAATAATCAATAAAGATCTGCTCTTAGGAGCAGGTCTTTTGTCATTTTTATGCAGAAAAGCACAGGCTTGACCTCTAAAAAACGGCTTCTCAGGCGATTATCAGAGAAAATTAATGTGGGAAAGTGTGCCAATAGAGAGGTAAACGCATTGTAGAATCATATATTACGTAAAAGAGCACGATGTGCTGCAAATGTACGAGGGGAGTAGCCTTCAGCCGATTTCCAATCGGAGATGGACATGCGAACAAACATGCTCATGAAAAGCGTTGTTTGGATATGACGCGATTTTGCCTTATTTAAGTCTCAAGGACGGTTGACAGTGTTTCGTGACTCGGTTTAACATAGGTTTATCGGTCCTAACGGGTTTGGAATTATTGGAGGGGGAGTCCTGCTGCTCACATGGAGCGGGCCTTCCCTTGTCCTTTGCATTTGGAAAAAGAGGTGAACGCTGGTGGATGCTTTTTATCGTCCCACGTGGGTTGAAATTTCGTTAGATGCTCTGCGAAGCAACATTGAAGGTTTTCAGAAGATACTGCCGGCAGGAATGAAGCAGATGGCAGTCGTTAAAGCGGATGCGTACGGACACGGGGCTGTAGAAGTATCCAAAGAGGCTATAGCCGCAGGTGTGGATTACTTGGGTGTGGCGTTTTTTGATGAAGCGCTGGAGCTAAGGAATGCAGGAATTATTGCACCTATTCTGGTTCTAGGTTATACGCCTCCAGAGGGAGTCGAGCGGGCACGAGAGCTCGATGTTACAATAGCGGTCTATAGTCATGATGTCCTCAAGGAGCTGCAGGCGCAGCAGCATAAGAAGAAGCTGAAAATTCATATTAAACTAGATACTGGCATGGGCCGTCTTGGTTTGCATACGGAAGCGGATGCAATTCCTTTCATTGAGCAAGCGTTGACGCTGCCGAATGTGGAAGTTGAAGGATTGTTCACGCATTACGCGAATGCAGATGAAGTGGACAAAAGCTATACGCTGGAGCAGTATCGCCGTTTTGAGCGGATTGTGAGCTATTTTACGGATAAAGGTGTATCATTTCCGTATATACATGCGGGCAACAGCGCAGCGGCTATTGATTTGCCTGGTCTCACTTATTCGATGGTAAGGCTCGGCATCTCGATGTATGGGCTATATCCTTCTGAAGATGTGGATCAAACGAAAATTGAGTTAAAACCTGTGCTCAGTCTCAAAACAGGCATCGTCCATCTCAAAACATTACCACCTGACTCCGGTATCAGCTACGGAACGATCTATCATACGAAGGACGAGGAGCAGATCGGGACGCTGCCAATTGGGTATGCAGATGGGTATTCACGAATGCTGTCGGGTAAGGCAGAGGTTCTGGTTCGTGGCAAAAGAGTGCAGGTAGTCGGCCGAAYTTGTATGGACCAATGTATGATCAACGTGTCTGATGTTAAGGATGTCCAGTCTCTGGATGAGGTTGTGTTGATTGGGGAGCAGGATGGAGAACGAATTACGGCCGAAGATATTGCTCGCCAGCTTGGTACGGTTAATTATGAAGTGATTTGTATGATTTCACATCGGGTCGCACGTGTATATGTGCGCGGTGGTGAACGAGTGGATGCCATTAATCCGCTGATGCGTCATCGTTACTAGACCTTGGTCAAATCTAACTTGCTGAATTTACCATTTAAAAAGTATCCTTCCTATAGAGGAATTTTAGAGTAGGCTATCGAATACGTAATGTAGAATCTTATATCCATAGGTGTAACATATTTGATATACTGGGTGCATATATCTATTGTATAATTTGGTTTTCAAATTGACATACTGGTAATATTGTCTTTGTATCGTTTCTGGGGGTGCGAGAGTGTGAGTAATGCGCATAATACGAAAAGGATCATGATTAGCTTGCCTGACAATCTGTTGCAAGAAGTGGACGGCATTGTCGAGAAGGAGAACTCCAATCGCAGCGAATTTATTCGCCAGGCAATGAAGCTGTATTTAATTGAACGCAAAAAGCGCAGTCTACGCGAATCCATGCAGCGTGGRTATATGGAGATGGCAAAAATAAATCTCAGCATGGCATCTGAAGCTTTTCAAGCGGAGGAAGAAGCGGACGGTACGCTTGATCGCTTAGTAAGCGGGGTGTAAGCAGTGATTGTGAAACGTGGCGATGTATTTTTCGCAGATCTTTCGCCGGTAGTAGGGTCGGAGCAGGGAGGAGTTCGTCCTGTTCTAGTGATCCAAAATGATATCGGCAACCGCTTTAGCCCCACCGTGATTGTTGCAGCGATTACAGCTCAAATCCAGAAGGCTAAGCTTCCCACGCATGTGGAAATCGATGCGGAGACGCACGGTTTCGATCGAGATTCGGTGATTCTGCTTGAACAAATCAGAACGATCGACAAGCAACGGCTTACGGACAAAATTACGCATTTGGACGAAGAGACGATGCGAAAGGTTGACGACGCTTTGCAAATTAGCGTGGGACTGATAGAATTTTGAATAGGATCAGGAACGGACGAGGGTAAGTGATTCCCTCGTTTTTTGGTTTGCATACATACTTCAATTCATGTAGAAGTGGGGAATGACAGTGACGATATTGGATACGATGATGAACAAATGGTTCCACACAGCGGGTGAAGCATCCGGGAATACCGGTGTGAAAAGCGCAGCGGAAGAAGAGCAGCCGGGAAGCAAGGGAGCTAAGAACAAATACGAGGAAGAGCCAAAGGAAAAGGTCGTCCTCTCTGAAGAGAAGAAAGCGGAGATCCAAGAACGAATCTTAAAGCAGATCTCCGCTGAGCTGCAGCTGCCAACAGGTAAAGTGAAAACGACGATGGGGCTGCTGGATGAGGGGAATACGATTCCTTTTATCGCTCGGTACCGGAAAGAAATGACGGGTGAGCTGGATGAAAACCAGCTGCGAGACATCGAGGAGCGTTTGCAG
Source organism: Paenibacillus sp. 01T422 (assembly GCF_056398785.1). Lineage (NCBI taxonomy): Bacteria > Bacillati > Bacillota > Bacilli > Caryophanales > Paenibacillaceae > Paenibacillus > Paenibacillus sp. 01T422. The sequence goes on from NZ_JBFTQB010000002.1 coordinate 4,500, forward strand.
TACTTACGCAACCTCGAGGATCGCAAGCTGGAGGTCGTACGTTTGATCGACGAACAGGGGAAGCTGACGATTGATCTGCGCAAATCGATTGAAGGCGCTGCAAAGCTGCAAGAAATCGAAGATCTGTACAGACCGTATCGTCAAAAGCGGAAGACGAGAGCAAGCGTAGCCAAAGAGCGCGGTCTTGAGCCGCTAGCGGAGTGGATCTGGAAGCAGCCTAGACAGGGCTCGCTCGAGCAAGAAGCGGAACGCTACATAAACGCTGAGAAGCAAGTTGGAAGCGCTGCTGACGCCATCCAGGGCGCGATGGACATCTTAGCGGAGAACATGGCGGACGACGCCAAGATCAGAGCCTGGGTGCGTAGATACACGCAGGATCAAGGGATTCTACATACAGAGGCAAAAGATGCAAAGACTGAGTCCGTCTATGAGATGTACTACGCTTATCAGGAGCCGGTGAAGCGTCTCCCACCTCACCGTATTCTTGCCATCAATCGCGGTGAGCGCGAGGAAATTCTTAAGGTCAACTTGGTTGTTGCGGTTGATAAAATTCATGATTATATAGCTAGGCAGATTATAAAAGGGCAATCCATTGTACAAGATGTGCTTCGTACGATTGTCGAAGATGCTTACAAGCGTCTAATCGCACCGTCCATCGAGCGTGAAGTGCGCGGAGAAATGACAGAGATGGGCGAGGAGCAAGCGATTAAGATTTTCGCAGAAAATCTACGTAATCTGCTGCTCCAAGCGCCCGTCAAAGGGCACGTTGTGCTCGGTGTCGATCCCGCTTACCGGACAGGCTGCAAGCTGGCCGTCATCGACGACACCGGGAAAATGCTTGAAATCGCCGTGACGTACCCAACACCTCCGAATAATAAGGTGGCGGAAGCCAAGGCGAAGTTCAAGCAATTGATCAGCAAACACGGCGTAGAGCTGATCGTCATTGGGAATGGAACGGCTTCCCGTGAAACGGAGCAGTTTGTTGCGGAGCTGATTGCCGAGATCAAGGAGCAGAAGCTCAAGTACTTRATCGTCAGCGAAGCGGGGGCGAGCGTGTACTCCGCGTCGAAGCTGGCGCAGACGGAGTTCCCTGAGCTCGACGTCGCCGAGCGCAGCGCGATCTCGATCGCGCGGAGGCTGCAAGACCCGCTCGCGGAGCTTGTAAAGATCGAGCCGAAGGCCATCGGCGTCGGGCAGTATCAGCATGACGTTTCGCAGAAACGTCTGGATGAGAACTTGAAGGCCGTCGTAGAGTCGGCCGTTAACCATGTCGGCGTGGACTTGAACACGGCGTCCCCGTCTTTGCTCTCGTACGTGTCGGGCGTGAACGCGACACTGGCCAAAAACATCGTCAAGTATCGCGAGGAGAACGGCAAGTTCAGCTCCCGACAGGAGCTGTCGAAGGTTCCGCGTCTTGGCGCGAAAACCTTCGAACAGTGTGTCGGGTTCATGCGGATTCCCGGCGGCGGGAACCCGCTGGACAACACCCCGATCCATCCGGAGTCTTACGACGTCGTGGATCGGCTGTTCAAGGAGCTGCGCCTGGAACTGGCGCAGCTGGGCTCGCAGCAGCTTCTATCGCTGCTGCAAACGCTGGAGCCTGAGGAGATGGCTCCGAAGCTGGGCGTTGGTGTCCCGACGCTGCGGGACATCCTGGACAGCCTGCAGCGTCCTGGGCGGGATCCGCGGGAAGAAGTCCCCGCGCCGATCTTCCGCACTGACGTGCTGCAGCTGGAGGACCTTGTGCCGGGCATGGAATTGACCGGCACGGTACGCAATGTCATCGACTTCGGCGCTTTCGTCGATATCGGCATTAAGAACGATGGGCTGGTGCATATCTCCCAGCTCAAGAATGGCTTCGTGAAACATCCAATGGATGTTGTTTCCGTTGGAGACATTGTCCAAGTATGGGTGCTGAACGTGGATCAGAAAAAAGGTCGCGTTGGCTTAACCATGAAGAAACCACAGCAATAAGCAAATAGATAGCAGTTGGCGGCGATGAGCTGCCGGCTGCTTTTTTTTAATATTTTTCCCACATCATCCTTTCATCATGTAATTGCTTGATGGTGTCCACATCATCCTCTCCAACCCGAAATTTGAGATGAATCCTCATTGTGGAGGGTGTCCCACCTCCTTCACTGAATATACAACGGAGTTTTGTTGGCTAACGACCGCAATGAGCATGTCCTCATGCGCCAAACGGGCCAGCCACTCGGCGGCTATGCGAAAAGGGACATTACATTCGGCAGCGATGTCCTGGATGCGAATCTGGCCATTACAGCGCCTCGCAACGCCCAGAATAACTAGCTTCCTTAACTCCCACAGAAAGGGCGCGTAGGAGGTTGGGTTGTTAGGTACGGAATAAGATGACCTCCTTTCATGCAGGAGATACACGTTGTCTCCTTGACCTTTTTTCGTTCTACGACGTAAAACCACAGATCTTCAGCTCCCTTTATACATGTTTAGATAACAAAAAAACACACTGACCCGCAGATTACTCTGCTGGATCAAGTGTGCTTCACTCGGGCGGACTATTACATTTATTTACAGTATAGTGGGCTCATTTCAAATATGCAACATATTTTTCAATTTATAATTGCTGCTTCTATGTACCGGTTACGGCAAAAAAGCCAGCACCTGTCTCCAACAAGTACTAGCCCTTTTATCAGAATTTACGTTTGCCCGGTCCGTCCGTCGATTGGGTGTCAGGCCACTCTTCTTGTGAGCGGCGGGTGCGGTAAAAGTACCAGCTATCATTCAGCAATCGGATTTGTCTGCGGTTTTTGTTCTGGAAGGCCCGCATTAATTGATTACAGAGCCATTGCGGCATATGCCCATCCCCTTCTTCGCCATGTACTTATAGCATATGAAGGAAAAAGGAGTTGGGTGCAGGTCCTTTTGACATTAACCTTCAAATTCCTCTTCGTACCACTGTTCCAGCTGCGCTTGAAGCGCACGGATTTCAGTTAGCAGCGAGATCAGCGGGTAGGATTTCTCTTGAATGCCGGCAAAGGATTTCTCCAAACGATTGATATACTCTAGTCCTTGAATGAGCGTATACGTTGTTCCGATTAGCTCCAGGTCATCACATTCTGCAATTACCCTAGGAAGCTGAGGGACATCGTCGGCAGTCAGTTTATCTAATTCTTTGTGCAATCTTTGATTCAGCGCTGTTAGTTGATAGGAATAGGAAGATGGCATAGCAACAAATTCTACTTGCTGGTCGAGCTTGAGAATGGCATATCGCATTTGTGGCATTTGATTGGTCAAATCCTCTCTGTATAAAGCTTTCGTTCTTTCTTTTCTACTTGACAGTATAGCCGTACATACGGTACAAATTCAAGTGAGAACTTGTCTAAGCAGTGCTTACGATGAAAGTTTCTAATGAAAACTCAAGGAGCGTAGGGGATGGAGGATCGGGAACTACAGGAGTGGATTGAGCAGATTTCTTTGGCATCGTTTGGAAGGCCGTTTGTTCATCAGGCGCGTTTTAACCGAAGATTGAGGTCGACGGGTGGGCGCTATTTTACCAAATCCCATGATATTGAAATCTCTTGGATGCAGTGGGAGACGTTTGGCCGTGAGGAAATTGAGAAAATCATTAAGCATGAACTTTGCCATTATCATTTACATATATTAAAACGAGGTTATAAGCATCGCGATCATGATTTCAAGTCGCTGCTGGCGCAGGTTGGGGGCTCCCGCTTCTGCCAATCGCTGCCGCAAGCACGTCAGAAAAGGGCTTATAAATACAGACTGGAATGCGTCAATTGCAAAACGGAGTATTTCCGAAAGCGAAAAGTGGACGTCCGCAAGTATGCCTGTGGAAAGTGTAAGGGAAAATTGAAATCGTATACACTTGACTTAACAACGCCTTCATAATAGAATTAAACTTATTCATTCCCTGATAGCTCAGTTGGTAGAGCACTCGACTGTTAATCGAGTTGTCACAGGTTCGAGTCCTGTTCGGGGAGCCATATCTTTGGAGAGATACCCAAGTGGCTATAAGGGGACCCTCTGCTAAGGGGTTAGACTGCGTAAGCGGTGCGAGGGTTCGAATCCCTCTCTCTCCGTATGGATTTCGGAAATAAGCTCAGATGGCGTTTACGCCGTTTGGGCTTATTTTTTTTGCGAAAATGCAGGGCTTATCCGGTTATGTGCCTCACCTCACCTCACCTCGCCTCGCAAACAGATAAGGAAACATAAGGACGCTATTTCAGCGAAATTAACCTTTTAGCGTATGAAAGGGAACTGTGGGACGCTATTTCGGCCTTTTGGGAAGAAATGTAACCATTTTGCTGAAATAAGATCCCGTAGTTCCTCTCAGCATCCAAATCCATGCTTTTCTCCTAAATAGCGTCCCATAGTTCCGCTAAGGAGCCTGGGAGGCATACTTAGTCAGATTGTCAAAGATTGACTTCCGTTATTCATAATCATTAGAACCAATGTTTGCGTTTGAAAAAGTACCACATTAATAAGCCGATGCCAACCATCAGAATCCAGACATATAGGTAGCCATAGCTCCAGTCCAGCTCGGGAATGATTTTGAAATTCATGCCGTAGACACCGACAATGAAGGTTAGCGGCAGAAAAATCGTGCTGAAAATCGTCAAGGTTTTCATAATTTCGTTCATGCGATCGGATTTCATACTCATCTGAAGTTCAAGAAGCCCCGTCAGCGATTCACGAAAAATGTCTAACGAATCTACGACGCGCGAGATATGGTCCATGATATCCATGAAGTAGACATCATCTTCTTCACGCGTGTAGGGGAAGGAGTGATGCGCAATAGATGCCAGGGTAATTCGTTCATCGACTATGACGCGGCGCAGCTGGTGCATGATCCTTTTCAACTGGAAAATATCCTGTGCGATACGAATCGATGGATTTAGATATACGGACTGTTCCATACTGTCCAGGCGATCGTCCAGATGTTCCACGATGACGGTATAATCGTCCACACAGCGATCGAGGATGGCATGCAAAATTGCGCCAGGATGGCTGATTCGCTCAGGCACTTCTTGGCATGTGAGGTAGAGCTGGTCAATGAAAGGGAGCTTGTCTTTGTACACGGTAATAACAAAATTAGAGCCGATCACAATCGCAATTTCCTGGGGCTCCAGCCCCTCGGATACAGCGAAGAAGGTCAGGAAGATGTGATTCTTGTACGTATCCATCTTCGGTCGTTGATTTAGCTTGATGGCGTCCTCAACGAGGAGCGGGTGGCACTTGAATACATCGCCAAGGACATGTTTGACTTCATCTGGCGAGGGGTTCTCCATTCGCACCCAAACGGCTTCACTTGAAGTCGGGACGCGAACCTCTTCCTCGTGGACGGTTGCATGTGTAGATTCATATATGAGCATGGATGACAAACCAAACACCTCGGTTGGGTTAAATTGGTTTCAGCATACCATATTTGCCCGGATGTGATCCAGATTTTGCACTTGTCAATTGAGATTTGATCCTTTATAATAACAATTGTCGTCAAAATGGGCTGCACAAGCTTCATGACTTTCGTGGCCCGTTGGTCAAGTGGTTAAGACACCTCCCTTTCACGGAGGTAACAGGGGTTCGAGTCCCCTACGGGTCAGTTTATTATCCTCTTATGCGGTCGTGGTGGAACGGCAGACACACCATCTTGAGGGGGTGGCGCTCACAAGGCGTGGGGGTTCAAATCCCCCCGACCGCATCCCTAGTTTTTCTTTGAAACCCTTACTTCGGTAAGGGTTTTTTCTTTTAATAACTAAGTAAATGTAATATAAGCATGGTATGAGGATACTTTACAATTTCTTATTCCATAGATAATACATTAGAAACAATCGGTCGCTAGTATTATTTATAGGACAACCGAATAGGCAGGGGTAGGAGACCAGGAGAAAACCCTTCAAGGCAGCAAATGATTGGCTAGTGAAAACTAGCTGTATCGTTTGTATGCGTGAAGGGTTTTTTGTGCGCTCCAAAACGCAGGGAAGGAGTTAACCGTAGGAATTCATGTTTGATTTTGTAAGGGATTTATACCATTTATCCATATGCATTAGAAAGGATTGATCCTATGAAACCATATAAAAAGGTTTTGAGTCCTCTATTAATTGCTACGTTACTTACTAGTTTTGCACCGTTTGGACTTCTGCCTGAGCAGCAGGCTCATGCCGCAGAAGACGTTAGGAATTCATTAAATGTGAGTAAGACGGTTAATGCCCCAGTAATTGACGGGAAATTAGATGAATCACTATGGTCAATTAATCAAAGCTTAACGAAACAAATAGGCAACGGTACGTTCAAGGATAGTAAATTCGGCATGCTTTGGGACAACAAGTATCTATACATAGGGGTCAAGGCAGATGATGATAATCTGACTGCTGGAGGATCAGGGAATTGGTTCGATCAGGATAACATCAATTTTTTCCTAGATCCAACAATTCACCAATCTACCCCGTATGCAGCAAATGATATGCAGCTCGGATTCGTGTACCAGGCGGATTCCACATCACCAGAGTTTCATTTTGGTGCAGCAACAAACGGACAAAGTAGCAAGGATTCAAATAAGATTTTGAGAGCCATTCAGAAGACGTCAACAGGCTGGTCCCTAGAAACAGCAATTCCATGGGATATGTTGAATATGGACCCTGTGCTTACGAAGAAGCTAGGCTTGGAAATTGGGGTAACGGACCGCTTTGGGACAGACGCGTCACAGCAAAGAAACAGCTACTGGAGCGCGTATCAGTCAAGTACGTTCTGGAACGATACCTCCGGTTTCGGTGTGATTAACTTAGTTGATAGCAATCCGATTACAGCTTCGGTGAATCCCGTGCTGTTAGAGGAAAATTTTGACGCAACTCCGAATGGCACAATTCCTTATGGATGGATTTCTGATGTGAACGCTGGAAGTCCTTCGTTCTCGGTTGTGCAGGACACGTATGGCAATGGCCGCATGACGTTTAATGGTAGTAGCTCAGGTAAACAAGGGCGAATTGTTGCTCCGGTCCAATGGGACAACTATACCGTCGAAGCGGATATTAGATTTGAATCTGTGCTGGATTCGGCAAGATGGGCATCATTGATGTTTAGGGTGCCTTCCTCAGGGAAAGTGCCATATAACCAAATGGCGGTCCGTCTAAACGGTACCTATGAATTCGCTTATCGCAAAACGGATGGCAACTGGTACTCCCCAACGCCAATTTCCGGTATGTGGAGAGCGCTGACTTTGAATTCCGATTATTCGATGAAGGTTCGMGTTTTTGGCAATAACGTCAAGGAATTTATGAAAGCTAAGTCAGATCCAAGCTATACGATGGTAACGGACACAACGCTGCCATCAGCGGTCGTTATGGAAAAAGGAAAGGTAGGATTGCAAGTGGATCAAAGCAAGGTCTCTTTCGACAACTTGAAGGTGACGCGAATTACGGCAGATCAGCTAGACCTCGTTGTACCTAGCTCAATGGAAGCATTGACAGGTCCTATCAGCGTTACAGGAAGTGTGTACTATTCTGATGGTTATAGGGAACCTATTGCCAGTAAGACATACAAGGTTTACTCCTCAGATGAGTCGATCATCAAGGTCTCGGGCAATGCGTTTTATCCAGTTAAAGCAGGTAAAGCTACAATTAGAGTGATTTACGATAGTGCTGAGTACTTGCAAGAAGTAACGGTAACCCCTAGTGCATTAGCAGCGAAGGTAATTTCGATGAAGCACGATAGCGGTTATATGCTGGCGACTGTGAATCAACCTCTACCCTTGAATGGAATCACGTTTAAAGCAGACTTTAGTGATTTTACGTCAGGTACACTAACAGGCAATGAATTAACCTGGACATCCAGCAGTCCATCCGTCGTTGTGAATAATGGCAGTCTGAGCGTTCTACAAAAAGGTGTATACACCCTGAGTGCCCAAAAAGATGACATCTCGATATCTATGCTTGTTGTAGCGAAAGAAGTAACAGACAGCGAGTATTTGCTCTACGAAGAGAAATTTGATCAGCTAACGGATGGAACACTCCCAGCTGGCTGGAGCAGAAAAGAAGGAACGACAGCAAGCAAAGCCGTTGTTAAAGCCGGTGGGTTTGAAATGGATGCGGCGGCTTCACCAGACAATCCTTCACGTGTGCTTTTGCCAGACTTTCTAGGGATATTTGGAAATTACAAAATCGAAGCTGATGTGACGCATTTGCAAGCAAACGATACAGCAAGATGGCATTCCATCATGTATCGGATTCAAAACAATGATTATCCGTATTACCAAATGGCGGTCAGAAAAGATGCTGCCGCTGCAAATGGTGTAGAGTTTGCTGAAAGAACCCCAGCTAATGCTTGGAACGTTATGGATACTGGTGCTTTTACGGAAGCCATAGATCCTAGCAAAATGTACCACTACACAGTAAAGGCATTCAACAGTCGTGTGTTGGAAATGATTAACGACAAAGTTGTTGTGGATTCAGATAACGCAGGTTTGTATACGAAGGGCCGAATTGGCTTGCAAGCGAATGGCAGCAAAATGAGGGTGGATAACATCCGGGTAACGCTGCAGCAGGATGCCCTTCCACCCACGGTGACGGATCGATATGCGAGTGTTGCAGAGCCTTCGACCCAAATTGCAATGGCTTCTACTATTGTAACTGAGGTCACCCAGGCGGCAGATTTGACGAAATGGGCGGTTGCTACAACACCGGCCACGGCTATTTTACACGTGAACAATGAACTTAAAGTAACAAATCCAACAGGAGAAGTAGTCATTGGAGATCTAGCAGCAGTCTTAAATACGTTTGGGACGAAGACGATGCCGGCATTTTATGTCAAGGATGAAGCAACGGTCGATAACCTGATCACTTATTTGAAGGATAATCGGCTCGAAGACGTATTCGTGATGTCTGGCAATGGTGATTTGGTTAAAAAAGCGAGATTAGCTTATCCAATTATTCGCGGAATTGTAGATTTTAGCTCCATGACGAGTTTCAGCCAAGAACAATTGATGGGAATCCGCCAGACAACCAATGCAAGCCTTGCGCATATTGCTGTGGTTCCACAAAAGGCTGCGACGAGAGATAATACGGACTATCTGCAAATGAGAACGATCATGGTATGGGCAAAAGATGAATCGGCCGCTGCCGGAAAAAATCTGTCCATGCATACCTTGATTACGGCAGGTGTGAACGGTATCGTGACAGATGCGCCATCTGCGGCTTTCACCGCACTGAACGTATATAACAAGAACAAAACGATGATCCGTAAGCCATATGTTATTGGACATCGTGGAATACCGTCGGCTGCGCCGGAGAATACGATTGAAAGTAATCGATTGGCGCTTGATTATGGGGCGGATTTTATTGAAAATGATGTCTACATCTCTAAAGATGGCTATCTCGTCATTCATCATGATGGTGAATTGGCTGGAACGACGAATGGCACGGGCAATATCGAGAATTATACATTGGCCGAAATTAAAGCTCTCAATGCGAATAAGTCTCATCCGACAGGCTATCCAGATGTGAAGATTCCAACTTTGGAAGAACAAATTGAGCTCGTTCAACAACGTGGAAAAATGATCATGAACGAAATCAAGACATCCACACCGGCAGCCGTTGATGCTTTCGTACAATTGGTTCGAGCCAAAAATGCCGAAGCGGACATCGATAACATGTCCTTCGTTGCCGCACAGAACATACGTATGAACAGTTTGATGCCAACTATGCCTTCAGGCCTCTTATCCAGCTTGTCTGGGGGAAGTAATATCAAAGGGATGATGCGTACTGTGCTTAATTCCATTCAACCTATAAATGCAACATTTAATAATAGTTATGGCGGTATCTCGCAAAGCTTTATGGAAGCAGCTAAACATCGTGGCATTTTGATTTCACCTTGGACACTGAATGATCGACCTTCATTTAATCAATTTTTCTTAAATGGTGCATGGGGATTAACGACCGATTATGCCAGCTGGGCGACGGATATGATGGCAGCCATTCGTCCAGAGAAGTCGGCGTATGAGTTTGCGAATATGGAACAACTTCCGATTCAAGCAAAAGTGACAACCTACAAAGGTGATACGACAACTGTCGTACCTGAGATTGTTATGTTGGATGGGCAAGGTTCCTTTGAAGTAAATGGCAATGTGGTTACAGCCAAGAGCTCAGGCGTAGCGCATGCGCTATTACGATACACCTACACAATGAATGACGGCAATAAATATGATTTGTATACACAGCCAGTTACGCTGAGCGTTTCTGGAAGTACAGATCCAGGAACAGATCCAGGAACAGATCCAGGAACGGATCCAGGAACGGATCCAGGAACGGATCCAGGAACAGATCCAGGAACAGATCCAGGAACAGATCCAGGAACTGACCCAGGAACAGATCCAGGAACTGACCCAGGAACAGATCCAGGAACGGATCCAGGAACAGATCCAGGGACAGATCCAGGGACTGACCCAGGAACGAATCCAGGAACGGATCCAGGAACGAATCCAGATCCAGGAACAGGTACTGGCTCAGGTTCCGGCTCAGGTTCTGGCACCGGCTCAGGCACGGTAATCAAGGATCCTGCGTACACCGTAACAGATACGATGATTCATGCGGCTATCGAACAATCGGGAACGAACGGTAAGCTGATCGTAAACGTGCCAATGAGTGAGCAAAAAGGTCAAGCAATTGCAATTCTGTCACCAGGGGCTATCCAAACGTTGTTGTCAGCTGAAGGCAATCATACAGTCTTGCTTCAAAGCGAACTTGGTTCCTATGAGCTGAACCTGTCAGCTGTTGATTTACAAGCTTGGGCAGAGAAGCTGGGAGTTTCACAAGATAAGCTTAACTTGACTGTTCAAATTAAAAATAATGAAAAAGCTGCTGCGGATGCCATTGCAAACGGGAAACATGTTAAACAAGCTGTTGAATTTACGCTTACGGTAGGGGCAGGAGAAGAGAAGGACGCAGAAGTTTCTAACTTCAAAACGTTCATTTCAAGGTCGATCAAGCTGGATTCCACAGCGGACACCAAAAACCTAGCTGCCGTACGCGAAGAGCACGATGCTAATGGCAAACCCGTGTATAATCCGGTTCCATTCTTGATCCATGGCAATGAAGTTGTTATTTTCAGCCGCACAAACAGCACGTATCTACTACTAGCAAACCCTGTGTCATTTGGGGATTTAGAACATCATTGGTCCAAACAAACTGTAGAAGTTATGGCGAATAAATGGATTGTGCAAGGTGTTGCTGCATCGAGTTTTGCACCAGATCGTCAAGTGACACGTGCGGAATTTGCCGCTTTGTTGGTGAGATCGTTTGGCTTAACTTCATCAAAAGCGACAACGGCAAGCTTTAAGGATGTCAAAGCTTCCGATTGGTTCGCGACGTCAGTTAATCTCGCCGTAGAATTTGGTCTTGTGGGTGGCTATGAAGATCATACTTTCCGTCCAGACGCGCCAATATCTCGACAAGAAATGGCGGTTATGATTGACAGAGCCCTACAATTCGCTGGTTACCAGGCAGAACTGAAACCAAACAGCCCAGCCACGTTCAGTGACGAAGCGAATATTGCTGAGTGGGCTAAGGATGCAATCCGAGCAGCCTCCACACTGCAAATTATTAACGGCAGGGACGGTAATGCTTTTTCCCCGCTGAGTACAGGTACGCGTGCGGAGAGTGCTGTGATGCTAAGCCGCATGCTGCAAGCCCTAAACTTTTCTAATTAATTGATTGCTTAACATCCCTCCGAGATATTGGCGGAGGGGTGTTAATACTTAGCAAATAAATGTTTGTTAAGGTTAAGAGGGGTGACAGCGCATGTCGAGAAAATATCCAATTATAGCATCGGTGACGAAAGACGATCAGCTCGCTAAGGTTTTAGAAAGTGATGTAACTCGAGTTAACTTAATGACAGGTCACATTGGCAATTTGGAATCTATTATGGAACAGCTTCACCGAGCAGGCAAACAGGTGTATGTACACTTGGAGATGGTAGGCGGACTTGGCCGAGATGCACATGCGGTCGCGTATTTAGCCGAAAAGTTCAAAGTGGACGGTATTGTAACGACTAAATCCAACTCCATTGCGGCAGCTAGACAAGCTGGTATTAAAAGCATTCAACGTATTTTTATTATTGATACAGCTGCGCTGCAAACGGCAGTCCGCATGATCAACAGCATACAACCAGATGAAGTTGAGATAATGCCTGGTTTAATGCCGAGAGTGATCAAAGAATTGAAAAGCATGATTAAACAGCCGTTGATTGTCGGGGGACTAATTCGACACGAGAAAGAAATCGTTGAAGCGCTCGAAAGTGGTGCAGATTACATTTCCATCGGGGATCCGAGCATGTGGAGTCGACACTAGATTTACAAAATTATCAAATGTCGATAATTGTCCGTTTACAATCTTCATTTATAGTAGAACTAAGATTATCACAATAACTGATACTTTGGGTCGAGACCAGGAGAAAACCCTTGTCCAGGAAAATGTGAAAATAAGCAGGAGTATGCCCGTTATACTCTGAAAAGGCTTGTTTTCGTGTTTTCTGGATAAGGGTTATTTTTATTGAAAGCGAGGCAGTGCTGTGGCAGAAACATCTAGATTTCCTGAGCGTGGCAACAACGATAGCAAGAGTGGCGTCGTGCCTTTTCAGCGAAAGCATGCAAGGAAAAGCAGTAAGGAGTTGCATTCATTTAAAGGCTACTTATTCGATTTGGATGGCACGATCTATTCGGGCAGTAAGCTTTTGCCAAGTGTGTTGCATACGGTGAAATGGCTGCGTGAACAAAATAAATCGCTGATGTTCGTTACGAATACAACCATTCGGACCAAGGAAAGCGTGCAGATGAGGCTAAGCGAATTAGGCATTTCTTGTGAGGTGAATGAGGTGCTCACGGCTTTATGTGTAGCTGGGAAGTTTTTTCAAGAGCACGAGCCAGATGCCGAAGTACTTATGATAGGTGAAGCAGCCATGGAACAAGAACTGGCGCAATATGGCGTTAAGACGACGAAGGAGCCGCTGCAGGCAACACATGTACTTGTCGGATTAGACAGGCAGTTTACATTTGAGAAGCTAACAGCAGGCGTGAATGCCCTACGAAATGGAGCTAAGCTGATTGCGGCAAATCCAGATCCATTTTGTCCAATTGATGATGGGGTAATTCCAGATACATGGTCACTTGTCAAAGCACTGGAAACGGCCAGCCTGCAGAAAACCGTCCGTGTGATCGGCAAGCCCTCTACGTACTACGCCCAGAAAGCTTTTGAACTGCTGAAGATTCCGCCATCACAATGCTTGATGGTCGGTGATAGACTAACAACGGATATTCAATTCGGAAATACGAACGACATGTACACCGCGCTTGTACTTACTGGTGCAGATTCCACGAAAGACATTGTACAAACAGGTATTGAACCTGATTATATTTTAAATCAGCTTAGCGAAATTAAATCTATTAAACTTTAGGGGGAAAAGAAAATGAAAAAAGCACTAGTTTCATTACTTATGATCACGATGGTTGCTACAGCTTGCGCAAAGGGAGAGAGCAACACAGAAACCAAGACAGCTACAGCACCGACGGCAAGCGCGCAAGCAACTGCAAGCACGAAGCCGGTTGAACTGCAATTCTATTTCCCAGTTGCGGTTGGTGGTCCAATTACAAAGCTGATCGATCAGTTGGCAGACGATTTCCATAAAGAAAATCCGACAATTACAGTAAAACCTGTCTATGGCGGCAGCTATCAAGATACGATGACTAAGGTTGCAACAGCTGTACAAGGGGGTAATTCACCTGACTTGGCCGTACTGCTTTCAACTGATCTATATAGCTTGATTTCCATGAAAGCCATTGAGGATTTGACGCCTCGCTTCTCCAAGGAATATTTTGGCGGCTTCTATGAATCCTTTATGGGAAATACGAAGTCAGGAGATACCGTATGGAGCGTACCTTTCCAACGCAGTACGATCGTGTTGTACTATAACAAAGATTTATTTAAAAAAGCAGGTCTTGATCCGGAAAAGGCGCCTGCGAATTGGACAGAGCTTAAGGAATATGCGGCTAAGCTCACAACTAGCGATAAATCACAGTGGGGGCTTGAAATTCCCAGCACTGGCTATCAGTACTGGATGACGCAAGCACTTTCCTTGCAAACGGGTACGAATATTGTTTCACCTGATGGTAAGCAAGTGTTCTTTAACAAACCAGAAGTACTGGAAGCTCTGCAATTTTACACGGATTTAGGACGTAAGGATAAAGTGATGCCAGAAGGTACACTCGAGTGGGCAACCGTTCCTTCCGATTTCATTAGCGGCAAAACGGCTATGATGTACCACACAACAGGGAACCTGACAAAAGTCAAAACAGATGCGAAATTCAACTTTGGCGTAGCGTTCTTGCCTGCTAATAAAAAGTACGGTTCACCAACTGGCGGCGGCAACCTGTATGTATTCAAGAATATTCCAGATGACCACAAAGCAGCATCAGTCAAATTTATTCAATTCCTGACACAGCCTGATCGTGTTGCACAATGGTCGATTGATACGGGTTATGTAGGTACAACTAAGGCTGCGTACGAAACAGACAAGCTGAAAAACTACATCAAGGATTTCCCGCAAGCGGCTGTGGCAAGGGATCAACTGAAGTATGCGGACAGCGAGCTTTCCACTTATCAGAATGGTCAAGTAACAAAATTGTTTAATGATAATATTCAAGCAGCGTTGCTAGGAACAATGACGCCTAAAGAGGCATTGGAAAAATCTCAGCAGCAAGCGGATGAAATTTTGAAAAACTTTCAAAAATAGCAGCGATTGATAGCGAAAACGAGAGGGAAGTGTTTGGCTAACGCTAACGGAGGCTCACTCCATGTTAGTAGCCAACGCTTCCCTTCCGCTGGCTTTCACGAGTTAATGAGAAAAGAGGGAATGATTTCGATGCAACCGGCAGTTCGTACAAAAAGCAAGATTAACTGGAAATTGAATGGTTTCGCCTATGCGCTGCTCTTGCCCTCGCTTCTATTCTTAGGGGTGTTTACGTTCTACCCTATCCTCAAATCGATATATTGGAGCTTCTACAGCTCTGATTTCACGGACAAGACTTTTGTCGGATTAGATCAATATGCCCATGTGTTTCAAGATGATATTTTCTTGAAGGTTTTGAAGAATAATGTGCTGCTTGCGATTGGTACAGTTCCTGTGAGTATTTTTCTAGCCATGTACGTAGCCATTTGGCTCAATAATAAGTTCAGAGGAACTGGCTTACTGCGTGCGCTATTTTTCTACCCGACGGTCATTCCGATGATTGCTATTGCAAATATATGGTTGTTTATTTATACGCCAAGTTATGGCTTGCTTGATAAGTTTCTAAGCGTGTTTGGCGTACCGGCTCCGCATTGGCTAGGAGATCCGCATTGGGTCTTATTTTCAATGATGTTTATGGTGATTTGGAAAGAAGCTGGTTTTTTTATGATTTTTTATTTGGCTGGCTTGCAGAATTTACCGAAGGAAGTGTATGAAGCTGCAGAAATGGAGGGGGCACGTCCTCTTCAAACCTTCAGCAAGATCACATTCCCACTCTTAATGCCGACAACGCTATTCGTTATGATTATCGCGACGACGAATTCGTTCAAATTGGTTGATCACCTGTATGTGATGACAAAAGGTGGCCCGAATAACGCTAGTAACTTGCTGTTATACCATATTTATGAGACGGCTTTTAGCTTTTGGGATATGGGGAAAGCCTCGGTTCTTACCGTCGTTTTACTCGTTATTCTACTGAGTATTTCCATTTTTAACTATGCAGTTCTGGATAAACGTATTCATTACTAGAAAGGGGTCAGCGTTATGGTCGTTAAGATCACCAACCGGTTTGTCATCGCGCTGCTGGCTATCGTTTTTGCTGTTCCGCTCATTTGGGCTGTTTTCACCTCGTTTACACCATCCAGTGAGATCATTACCCGCATGAATCCCTTTGCCATTGAGCATCCAACTTTTCATAATTATAAAACGGCTTGGCAAACCATTTCTTTTCTTCGCTACTATTCAAATACGATTATCATTGTCGTCGGCGTTCTGGCCGCACAGCTGATAACCGCTACCCTTGCTGCGTATGCGTTTGCTAGATTGAATTTCGCGGGTCGAGGCCTTATGTTCATGCTCTTTCTTGTGCAAATTATGATTCCGCCTGATATTCTCATTTTTCCGAACTACACGATCATGAAAGATCTGGGTCTTGTTGACACGAAATTGGCAATTATGCTTCCGTATTGGGCATCTTCGTTCAGTGTGTTCCTTCTTAGGCAAACGTTTAAGCAAATTCCGATGGACTTAGATGAGGCTGGGAAAATGGATGGCTGTCGCTGGTGGCAAATACTCTGGCACGTCTATCTACCTTCAGCGAAGTCGACCTATTTGGCCTTTGGCTTAATCTCCGTCAGTGCACACTGGAATGATTTCATGTGGCCGCTCATTATAACGAATTCGATTGAAACGAGACCGTTGACTGTGGGGATTGCGATTTTTGCCCAATCGTTTGAGACGGGAGCGCAATGGGGAACTGTAACGGCGGCTACGGTATTGGTCATTTTGCCCCTTTTAACAGCATTTTTCGTGTTCCAACGTCAGTTTGTGGAAAGCTTCATGCATTCAGGGATTAAATAAATTAAATAACAAGGGGGAATTGAGATGAATTGGAAAAAGGAAAAAACGATGGTAATTGCACACCGAGGAGCGGCTGGGGACGCGCCTGAGAATACGTTAGCTGCTTTTCGATTAGCGCTTCAGCAGCAATGCGATGCGATTGAGCTGGATATTCATCTTTCGCAGGATGGGGAAATTGTCGTCTTTCACGATGAAATGCTGGACCGGACCACGAATCTGCGTGGATTGCTTGGCGAGCAGCCGCTAGCAGAAATTCAGCGAGCAGATGCGGGAGCCTGGTTTTCTAATGAATATGCGGGAGAACACATTCCTTTACTCCGTGAGGTCTTGGAGCTTGTACCGCAGGAAATCGACTTAAATGTGGAGCTGAAACTAAGCTATGGCGAGCGCATAGAGCAGAAGGTCGTGGACTTGCTGCGCGAATACGGGCGCCTAAGCTCAGTCATTTTTTCCTCCTATGATCATCGTATGTTATACCACCTCAAGCAACTAGCACCCGAAGCCCGAATTAGTCTGGTCTATGATGCTAAGCTGCTGCGTCCAATTCGTTTGATTGAGGATTTTGAATTGGAAGTAGAAGCGGTTTCGTTGCATCATACGATGGTTGAGCGCGAGGAAGTCATGGCGATTCGCAACAGTGGCAGACAGGTCATCGTCTGGACAGTTAATGAGGAAGAAGAGATGAAACGAATGATTGATTGCGGTGTCTCAGCGATTATTACGGATTATCCGGAAATATTGCGGCGAATTGTGGGCTAGTTTACCACTTTTTTCATGAGGGTACGTTAACTGGGCTTATCTTGAGGGTGGCACGCACATCCCAAGTTTAGAGAAAAGAACCTCAAACATTTACTTGTTAAGTGAATGTTTGAGGTTCTTTTTGTTAAAGAAAGGTGAAAGTGATGCTCTCTATAACGGATTTCACAACAAAACTAGTCGGATTTTTGAATAGTCACCATGGCTATTCGTAGACTATGCTGAGAAGGATATACGATGGAGGCGAATAACATGATGCCTGGAGATTATGTTCCAGATTGGCAAAATCTAAGTATTTTAGAGAGACATACAGAGCTGCCGCATGCCGATTTGATTCCTTATGGTGATTGGGAGAGTGCTCTGGCTAATGAGAGAGAACGCTCGCCTTATGTGCAATCGCTGAATGGCGAATGGGACTTTAAATATGGGGAATCTCCGGCTGCTGTGCCCGCTGATTTCCACGAAGCCAGCTTTGAACCGAATGGTTGGGCGACAATACCGGTCCCTTCCAACTGGCAGTTACACGGGTATGGGAGACCCCATTACAGCAGTTGTCCGTATCCGTTCCCGATCAATCCGCCTTATGTGCCTAATCATAATCCAGTTGGCTGCTACAGAACCCAGTTTCATTACCGAGAAAGTGCGAAGAATCAACGGGTTCATCTTGTTTTTGAAGGCGTGGATTCTGCCTTTCACGTTTGGATAAATGGCCACTTTGTCGGCTACAGCCAAGGGAGTCACCTTCATTCTGAGTTTTATGTAAGCCCTTACTTGCGTGAGGGAGAGAATGTGATTGCCGTGCAAGTTTATAAGTGGTGCGACGGCACGTATCTGGAGAGCCAGGATAAATGGCGAATGAGCGGGATTTTCCGCGACGTTTACTTGTTGTCTTCCCCCCAAGTATCGGTTAGGGACGCAAGAGTAAGGACTCGTTTGGATGAGAGCTATGCGAAAGCGCGCTTAGAGGTTCGAATTGATTTTGCTGGCGTAGCAGATGCATCTTTTTTGAAGTCAGATTTCTTTCAACTTCGTACGACATTGTTGGATGGGGATCGTCATATTGTCTGTGATCGATACCATCATGTGCGGCAGGACGAACCTGTGACAGAGCTAGTTCACGAGGTGCTTTCTCCCCGTTTATGGACGGCTGAATCGCCTTACTTATATACGTTATTACTCACGATGTACGACAAGAGACAGCAAATCATAGAGGTCAAAAAGATTCATGTCGGTTTCAGGGACATTAGAATTCAGGAAGGACAACTGCTCGTTAACGGCAGTCCGATTATTATTAAGGGCGTTAATCGTAACGAGTTCGATCCCGAGCTGGGCTATGTGACAACGATGGAATCGATGCTGCGTGATATCACTTTGATGAAGCAGCACAACATCAATTCCGTTCGATTATCGCACTATCCGAATGATACAAGATGGCTGGAGTTGTGCGATCGTTTTGGTTTATATGTCATTGATGAAACGGATCTTGAGACGCACGGATTTCATTTCTATGGCAATGAGGGGCATCTGGCTCAGCAGCCTGAGTGGGAAGAAGCGTTCGTCCAGCGGGCGAAACGAATGGTGGAAAGGGACAAAAACCACCCCTCCATTATCATGTGGTCACTTGGCAATGAGTCCGGCTACGGGGCCAATCACGATGCGATGGCGGCATGGATCAGGGAAGCCGATCCGACTCGTCCGATTCACTATGAACGTGCCTACGACGCACCCGTAGTTGATGTGGTCAGCTCGATGTATCCTGCGGTGGAGACGGTTATTCAAGAAGGTTGCAAGGACGATAAGCGGCCTTATCTCATGTGCGAATTCGGGCATGCCATGGGCAACTCCGTGGGGAATTTGCAGGAGTATTGGGAAGCGATTTATACGTATCCTCGCCTGCTTGGCGGTCTTATCTGGGAATGGGCGGACCAAGGCATTAAGCAGCAAGCAGGGACAGAAGAAGCGTGGTATGCCTATGGCGGCGATTTTGGCGAAGAACCGCACAGTGGCCATTTCTGCCTGGATGGGCTGCTTTTCCCGGATCGGTCGATCAAAGCTTCCTTGTTAGAGTACAAGAAAGCGATTGAGCCGGTGAAAATTGAGGTTATAGATGCAGCACTAGGAAAGCTGAGAGTACGGAATTCCGGTGCTAACCATCCCGGAGACACCCGGTTCAAGCCAAACTGTTCAGGAGTCAAGCCCATTATCAATTCGGGAAGACTCCCACCAAATTATGCTTACAGGCCAAGATTTCTATATAGAGTTCGATAGAGATCAAGGTGCAATGACAACGTGGATGTACAAGGGAGTTTCCTTCCTGTCGGCAGGCCCTAAACTCCAGCTATGGCGGGCTCCGGTTGATAACGATGTCCACCTCGCCAAAGAGTGGGTGAAAGCTGGCTACAATCGACTTGTCACAGATGTGCGCGAGGTTGCAGTCGACCGGGCAGAAGCGGGAGGGTGYCGAATCACGATGAAATCTGTCGTTGGGGCGCGAGGCGGGAAGATCGCTTTCAATTCCCGTATGGTCTATGCCATCACAGCGGACGGTGAAGTGAAGCTGGACGTGGAGATTGAACCGAGAGAGGAGCTGCCACCGCTGCCTAGATTCGGAGTAGAGCTTGTGATGCCGGACAGCTTTAACCAGCTGACATGGTTCGGCCGTGGGCCGCACGAATGTTATGCGGATCGTAAGGAGAGCGGTAAGCTCGGTGTATACAGCGGCTCGGTAGAGGATCAGTTCGTGCCGTATATAAAGCCGCAGGAGAATGGCAATAAATCGGACGTACGGTGGTCATCTCTGATGAATCAAGAGGGAATCGGGCTGCTGTTCACGGGAGAGTCGACCTTTGACACAAGTGTTCATCACTACACGACGGAAGATTTGACGACAACCAAACATGTTCATCGCCTGACAAGGGTGGATCAAACCATTGTCAAATTGGATGCCAGACAAAGTGGTCTAGGCAATCATAGCTGCGGCTATGCCCCTACGCTTGACACTTATTTGATTAAGGCAGAGCCGATGAATTTTACGATTCGTATAAGACCTGTCTCACAATCAACAACACCATAAATGGAGGGTTACTGAATGACGACACGAGTTGCACTTTGTAAAACCGAATATAGGCTGAATCCGATTGGCCTCGATGTCCTGAAGCCAAGGCTTTTCTGGCAGTTACAGGGAGATAGTCAAGGAGTCATGCAGAGCGCTTATCACATTATGGTTGCTTCTTCTTGGGAAAAGCTAGAGAGTGATCAAGCGGATATGTGGGACAGCGGCAAGGTGAATTCGAATGCATCGACAYATGTGCAATATGAAGGTCAGCCGCTTCAGTCTGAAGGGGCTTATTATTGGAAAGTACGCGTCTGGGACGAAGCGGGTGCGGTCACGGCATGGAGCGAGACGGCGTTCTGGATGATGGGCATATTGTCGCGAGGCGATTGGAAAGCGCAGTGGATTGGACGCAAATCCGAGCCGGGAGCCCTCATGCAGCCATCTCCATTTTTCCGGAAATCGTTCGAGATCAAGAAAAAGGTGAAGCGGGCTATTGCCTATGCGACAGCACTTGGCGTCTATGATTTGCATGTGAATGGCGAGCGGATCGGCGATCGTTTTGCCCCGGGATGGACGGATTATAACATTCGTGTACAGGTTCAGGCGGTTGATATTACAGAGAAACTGAAGGTTGGCGATAATGCGTTTGGCGTTATTTTGGGCGATGGATGGTATGCGGGGACTGTAGGTTTTCTTGGTGATAAAGTTTATGGGGAGAGACCGTTTTTCCTCATGCAGGTCAGCTTGGATTACGAAGATGGAACGAAGGAAAGAGTGATCACAGATCGTTCATGGACAACGACCAGAGGGCCGATTCAATATTCCGATATGATCAAAGGGGAAGCCTACGATGCAAGGGAGGAATTGACCGGATGGCACGAGCCGGGTTATGAGGATTCAGCCTGGGAAGCACCGGATGTGCGCTCAGGGTATAACGGGCTTCTTGTGGCAGCGATTGAGCCGCCGATCCGCATCACCAAGACGATGAAACCAATCAGCATGAAGCAAACAGCGGCTGATACTTACATCTATGATATGGGTCAAAATATGGTCGGTTGGACGGCCGTAACCGTTCAGGGTGAGCGTGGAACAATGATTACATTAAGTCATGCCGAGATATTGAACCCAGATGGCACACTATATGTGGATAACTTACGGGAGGCCTGCCAGCAGGATCACTATATTCTAAAAGGAGAAGGACAGGAAAGCTACGAGCCTCACTTTACGTTCCACGGTTTCCGGTATGTGGAATTGATTGGCTACCCGGGAGTACCTGATCTGGATACGATTACGGGGAAAGTTGTTCATTCGGATACGCCAGTTACCGGGAAGCTGGAGACATCCGATGCGATGGTGAACCAGCTGTATTCGAACATTACGTGGGGGCAGCGCGGAAACTTCCTGTCGGTGCCGACGGATTGCCCGCAGCGGGATGAGCGGTTAGGCTGGACAGGGGATGCGCAAATTTTTGCCCGTACAGCGGCTTACAATATGGACGTCTCCCGATTTTTCAGCAAATATGTCTGGGATATGGTGGATTGTCAGCAGCCTTCTGGGGCATTCACGGATGTTGCTCCGGATGCGGGGTGGATTCGCCATAAAAACTGGAATACGCGGCTGAACTGGTTCGCCCCGGACAACTCCGGTTGGGGAGATGCCGGTGTCATTATCCCCTGGACGATCTACTTGATGTACGGCGATGTACGTATCCTCGAAACCCATTATGAGGCGATGGTCAAATGGGTGCATTATTTGAAAAACACCACCGACGAGCTGGTGCGCCCAGGATACGCCAATTATGCCGATTGGCTGTCGATTGGGGCTGATACGCCGAACGAAGTGCTCGCAACAGCCTATTTCGCCTACAGCACGAAGCTGCTTGCGCAAATTGCTGATGTATTGGGCAGAACCGAGGAAGCGGGCCAATATCGAGCTTTATTTGGCGATATCGCAACGGCGTTCCGCAAGGCCTTTGTCGCTGAGGATGGACGTATTCACGGCGACACGCAGACGGTTTACGTATTAGCGCTGCAGTTCGGGCTGCTGACGGATGAGCAGAGCAAACAAGCGCGCGATCGTCTTGTGGCGGACATTCAGGGTCGAGGCGACCGATTATCAACGGGATTCCTCGGCGTTGGCTACTTATTGCCGGCGCTGACGGACAATGGCAGTCTGGACGTTGCTTACAAGCTTCTGACACAAGAAGCATTCCCGTCTTGGATGTATTCTATTAAACACGGCGCAACCACGATCTGGGAGCGTTGGGATGGTTGGACGGAGGAGCAAGGTTTCCAGACACCGTCAATGAATTCCTTCAATCACTATTCCCTTGGCTCCGTAGGCGAGTGGATGTTCCGGTATATGGCTGGTATTGAGGCAGATCCTGCGGCGCCTGGTTTCCAGCATGTCATTATAAGACCGAAACCGGGCGGGAACTTGAGCTGGGTGAAAGCAAGTTATGAATCTCTATACGGTTGCATTACGGTAGAGTGGCGTTTATCGGAAGCAGGAGATTTCCGTCTTCAAGTGGATGTCCCTGCTAATACGACGGCAACTATTCAATTGCCAGATCCATCTGCAGCGGAGCATAAGGTAGGTTCAGGAAGTTATGTGTTTGAAAGTGTTTCTATGCTAAACTAAAAGCAAGTTCCTAAGATACAGACCGGGATCGGATAGAGGGTGAGCGTTAGCGCTGCCTTCCATCTGGCTCCGGCTGTTTTCGCATAGAAAGAAAGGCGGGTCATCAAGATGCGGTGGATGGAAGGCTTAAGGAAGAAACTAGAGACCCTATTTCCGAGAATTCGTACGATGCTGCTGTTGAGCTATTTTGTCATTATCCTCTTCTGCATTGCTTTAATTGGAACCGCTTCCTTCTACATCTCCTACAATTCTATGGCGGAACGCGTAGAAACAGCGAGCTCGCAAATCGTCCGGCAGATCGAGTTTAACATGGATAATGATTTTCATAATAAAAGAAATCTGCTCCTCGCACCCTATTACAATCAGGAATATATTGACAATATTAACGCTTATCCGACTATGGATAGCCAGAATAAATTTCTATTTCGTCAGAAGCTTGGGGATCTATTCCTGAAAAGTTTTAACATTACGCCGATTCCTGACTTTGTCCGTTTCCAGATTTATTACAGCGATGGTGAGCTGCTCAATTCCTCCGACAATACCTCATTCGGCAGCCCAAGTCAGGTGCTGAACGCCGAATGGTTCAAGCAAACGATTGCCAAAGATGGGCTTGTGAATTTCTTCAGCTCCCCCGCAATAAGCGGACAAGAGGAGAGTTCAACAGCTTACTCAACCTCGCTGCTTATTCGCGATTTCTCGAATCCGACGGGATTCATAGTGGTGCGCGCCGATTATAATTACGGTCTATTTAAAGGCATAGGTCAACGTGCGGACTTGACAAAAAATAGTCGTTTTCTAATATTAAATGACATTAATAATCCGATATTCGATTCGGCAGAGGGGCATGCGGCCGACATGGATGCGCAGGCTTTATCCCAGATTAAAGGGGATGGCGGTAAGTTCTGGACAGGCAGCGGCGATCAGACCATGCTTGTCTCCTACACCCGCTCCCAATATTCCAATTGGAAAACTGTGCTCATCATGCCTAAAAAAGAGATATTCAGCTCGCTGGATTCCATCAAAACGACGGCAATCTGGACAGCTTTGGCTGCTTTTCTGGTGACGGCGGTCCTATCGCTGTTGTTCGGAAGGAGTATTACTGTACCAAATTAAACTGCAGCAGATGGAGCTGGCTATGCTCTATTCGCAGATTAACCCGCATTTTCTGTACAACACGCTAGATAGCATTAAAGCTATGGCCGACTATCACGACGTGGAGGAAATTGGCCAGATGGCGCAATCATTAGCCGATATGTTCCGCTATAATACGAAAAATACGGACGAGATCGTTACGCTGCAGGAAGAGATTGTGCAGATTGATGCGTATATCAACATTCAGAGTATTCGTTTTGAGGGCAAGATTGACTATCGATTAGAAATCGAAGATGACCTGTACAATTTTCCAATGTTAAAAATGACCCTTCAACCGTTAGTTGAAAATGCCGTTTTCCACGGGATCGAACGCAAAAGAGGAAAAGGCACGATTCACATCAAGGCGTGGAAGGAAGGGGAAGCGACGTATATCCAAGTCAAAGACGATGGAGTTGGCATCTCGGAGAAACGGCTGGAGCAAATCCTAACGTCGCTTAGACAACCGCTCTATCAGGAGGAATATAAGCTATCTGCGGCGAGTGGCGGCATTGGCGTCCAGAATGTATACGCGAGGTATACGATTCGTTACGGCGAGCAGTTTCAATTCAGTATTGAAAGTAGAAAAGGGATAGGGACCGAAGTGACCCTGAAGCTGGTCCATCCACTAGGCTGAGATCAGGATGTAGGAATATTCAACATAGAAAGTCGTTATCGTGCATGGGGCATAAGTAAGCGGTTGCAATATAATCAATTCTGTAAGCAATATTAAAGGAGGGGTACAGAAATGAGGATTATGAAAACGGTAACACTGTCTGCATCGATTGCGGCGGTTATGGCATTAACGGCTTGCGGGAGCCAAAGTGGAAACTCAGGAAGCAGCACACCGGCAGCTACAACACCTGGGGCTACAACAGCTGCATCAACGCCTGCACCAGCGAAGAAGGAC
>NZ_JBFTQB010000003.1:0-32502 GCF_056398785.1 Paenibacillus sp. 01T422
GGGAATACGGGGTTCATCTCGGGAGCGGGACCGTACAGAAGCAAGCTGCCGGCACCCTATATATCTTGCCTGTGCATTCTCAGCACCGCGGCAAGTTATTCCTTCCGTTTATGGATGAGGACCCGAAAACATCAGAGATACTGTCCAAAATCGTAATGCTCGCCCAAGACTCAAAAATCAAAGATCCGCATATTCTGGAGCAGCTTAAAGGAGTGCAGCACGTTTAGAAACCGCGAGCGGGTTACATTTACCCGCTCTTTTGTGTTGCTTCTATATCACCCATCCTATCGAGTAGAAGATAATAATTTAAGTTTCGGTTTTAGCTTGCTCGTTGAGTTTCTCGGATTGATCTTATTGAGAGTGGCACCTAATACACATGATTCACATAACCCGGAATCTCCACATATAAAAATAGGTGAATCACACTTACTTCATTACGAGGAGAAGTCCATGATTGTAATCGAAGGTACCAATTACGTAACCTTTGGAGAAGGTACGCTGTCTGAGCTGGAACTAGCCATTTTCCAAAAGAAGCAGACCAGTCCTTATGAGTATCGGTATGACTCCATTCATGAATTGCTTTTTGAGCTGCACATGCGAACGCAGATTATGAAATCCGCGAAAGAGCTGAGTCGAGCTGGTGTCTATTTTGCAGGATTCGAAAGAACCTTATGCAACCCGGCATATTGGCACTTAACGGATGAAGGCAGGTTCCAGCTGAATAGTGGAGTTGCTCCAAAGGACGCGATCAGGGATATATTCACAAATAGCGGCTCTTACGGATTCGAATGCTCAATGGCTGTCGTTGTGGTTTTGTATCATGCACTCATACAATCGATAGATCCTAAGCAATTCGACCGATTATTTGCGGATCTTTTATTATTTGATTGGCATTCCAATGGCAAATTGAACCTCATCGACCGATTCAATAAGGAGGAGGCTGTGATAGGGGATGTGCTTTATTTCGAAAATCCCGACGTGGAACAATTGCTTCCCTGGTGGAAAGGGGAGAACGTCGTCTTGCTGGACAACGACCTTTATTATGGTCATGGTCATGGTCTCGGAATTGCTTCTGGGGAGGAAGTCATTCACGTGCTCAATAAACACAGAATGTCTGGTAGTACGAAATCAGCCTATCTAACAGATCGTTATGTTCATCCTGATTTCTCCTACTTCTCAGAATTTCAGCACCCTTCACGGGAACGGTCCATGATTGTCAAAATTGGAGATTGGATTCATGTGCGAAAGGTTGGATATTTGAAAAAAACAAGATAAATGAGCCCAATTTCTGTAGACGAATACCCTAATTGCGATTCGGTGCATAGGATGACGTATTGACATATGCCTACCTTAGAAGGGAGCAAGAAAATGACAAAAGACAGTCGATCAACAGAGAATAGCTTGCCTATCTATCATGCTTCAACAAGAACAGAGAAACTTCAATCCGTTCCACAAGCTCAACCGGTTCAACCCATTCAACAAGCTCAGCCAGTGCTGCCCATTCAACAAGTTCAACCTGTTCCACAAGCTCCAAAATGGACCGGAGATAACCTCCCTATTTATCAGCAACCTATCGTAGCACCAGTCGTTCATTCTCCAGCGCAACCGCATCACGCCCAAGCTCAAGCTCATTACGCACAGCCTCATCAAGTTTATCATCCGCATCATCATTATGCTCATCACCCACACCATGTCTATCATCCAATGCATCATGTTCCTTACCATCCGATGCATCATTACGTTGCCTATGTTCCGCATCCCTATCATGCATATATGCAGCATCATCCCATGCACCACCAACAACACCATGTTCAGCACCCTCATCATACGGGGCAACACCACATGGGGCAACATCACATGGGACAGCAACACAATATGGGGCAACATCACCATACAGGGCAAAATCAACAACATCACACAACTACAACACAAAACAACTAGTACGGTTACGAAATTCCAAATAAACCCTAGAGGCTATAGGCTTCTGGGGTTTATTCCCATTGTTCATTAAATTACTACGACATTATTCGAGGAAAATGATAGAAAAATAGACAAATTTACTTTCTTCCACTTTGCATAAAAGCTAGAATCTGATAGTATATAATAAAATACCGATGGATTTAGTAAGAATTAAAGGGAGGCACCTTTCCATGCAAAAACTGATGCTTGATTCCATACAAGAAATGACGCATCTGGATCAACTCGAGGCTGAAGCGATTTATATTATCCGAGAAGTAGCCGCGGAGTGTGAGAACCCCGTAATGCTGTATTCGATCGGGAAGGATAGTTCCGTGATGCTGCATTTGGCGCTGAAAGCTTTTTATCCCGAGAAGCCGCCATTTCCTTTCATGCACATTGATACAACGTGGAAGTTCAAAGAGATGATCGAGTTCCGCGACCGCAAAGCCAAAGAATTCGGAATCAAGATGATCGTTCACTCCAATCAAGAAGGGATTGAACAAGGGATTAACCCTTTCGATCACGGTTCCGCGTATACGGACATCATGAAAACCCAAGCCCTGAAGCAGGGATTGGACAAGTACGGATTTACGGCTGCGTTCGGCGGCGGCAGACGTGACGAGGAGAAGTCGCGTGCGAAAGAGCGGATTTTCTCCTTCCGCAATAAGAATCATGCCTGGGATCCGAAGAACCAACGCCCGGAGATGTGGAAACTTTTTAACACGAGAATTAATAAAGGCGAAAGCATTCGCGTATTCCCGATCTCCAACTGGACGGAAAAAGATATCTGGCAATACATTCGCAGAGAAAATATTGATATTGTACCTCTCTATTTTGCACAGGAAAGACCCGTTCTTGAACGCGATGGCCATCTCATCATGGTGGATGATGAACGTTTGAAACTCGAGCCTAATGAGAAAATTGAAATGAAGAAGATGCGATTCCGCACACTAGGCTGCTATCCTCTTACTGGCGGAGCCGAGTCAGAAGCAGATACGCTGGATGCCATCATCGAAGAAACGCTTGGTGCGGTTTCATCCGAACGAACTACTCGGGTTATTGACCAAGAAGCGGCAGGAAGTATGGAAAGACGCAAACGGGAGGGTTATTTCTAAAATGAAAAGTCTGCTTAAATTTATTACATGCGGAAGTGTAGACGACGGGAAATCCACCTTAATTGGACATATGCTTTATGAAGCAAAGCTTCTATTCGCCGACCAGGAGAGAGCGCTGGAGCTGGATAGCCGACTTGGTAGCCGTGGCGGTAAAATTGACTATTCCTTGCTTCTTGATGGGTTACTGGCTGAGCGTGAACAAGGGATAACGATTGACGTGGCCTATCGGTATTTTACGACGGATCACCGTTCATTCATTGTAGCAGACACACCGGGGCACGAAGAGTATACACGTAACATGGCAGTAGGCGCATCCTTTGCGGACCTTGCCGTCATTCTTGTAGATGCAACCAAAGGGGTCATTACCCAAACCAAACGCCATACCCGAATTTGTGCACTCATGGGCATTAAACATCTTGTTTTGGCTGTGAACAAAATGGATTTAGTTCATTTTGAACAAAAGATCTTTGAAGAGATTAAAGATGAGTTCTTCCAAACAGCAGGTGAATTCCATTTTCAAAGCATAGAAGTGATCCCTGTGTCTGCGACAGAAGGGGATAACATTACCAAACAATCACAACATACGCCTTGGTATGAGGGCCTTCCTTTATTATCTTATTTAGAAAATGTGGATGTTCTTGAGACTAATGATGCCAAACCGTTCATGATGCCAATCCAGCGTGTATGTCGACCGGACCATACGTTCCGCGGTTTCCAGGGCCAGATTGAGGCTGGTAATATCGCGGTCGATGATGAGTTGACCATTCTGCCGAGTCGTGAGAAAGCGAAAGTCAAACGCATCTTAGTGACAGATCAAGATAGGGAATTCGCCTATGCGGGACAACCTGTAACCATTCAGTTGGATCGTGAAGTCGACGTTTCACGCGGCTGTGTATTCACGAAAGATGATCAAATCAAAGAGGCTGATCGCTTTACTGCGACGATTCTGTGGATGGATGATTCCGTGCTGACTCCCGGCAAAAATTATTTGGTCAAAGTAGGAACGAAAGTCCTGCCTGGTACCGTGACAGCAATTACTCATAAAATCGATATTAATACAGGTAGTACCGTTCCAGCCGATCAAATTGTCAAAAATGAAGTGGCGAAATGCGAGTTTTCTTTATCCGACGACATCGTTTTTGATTCCTTTGAACAGTATAAAAGTATTGGCGGATTTATTCTGATCGATCGTGTCACCAACATGACATCCGCTTGCGGAGTGATTGAACAGGCTATTCAAAGCTCGAACAGCGTTGTGCAGTTTGATACGGAAGTCACCAGAGATGTCCGTGCTGAGCAAAAGGGACAGAGTCCGCTAACACTTTGGATCAGCGGTTCGGCTTCGGATAACTTAGCTGTAGCGAAGGAAGTTGAGAAACGTTTGGTATCGACAGGTTACCATACGATGCTGCTTGAGAGTAGCCAAGGAGAAGCTTCGCAGCGAATCGCTGAAGTGGCCAAACTGATGAACGATGCGGGACTTATTGCTTTGGTCGCGAGTCAGAATGACAATGACCGAGCAATTGTGCGGGACATCATTGGGCAAGAGTTGATGGAAGTCGACATCGATACAAGCAAGCATTCGATTGAAGAGGCTGCGAGTGATGTTGTGAAGCGGGTTGTGCGGTTTTTGATTAATTAGAAGATGAAGTAATAATTTTTGATAGTGAATCCCTACATCAGCGATGTGGGGATTCTTTATTTTATTTCAATAACATTGCCTTATGTAAAATTATGGCGAACGAACTATTAAGATTTTACAAAGTTAGAGGATAATTGGTGCGTGCAACGAAGTCATTACAAATTGACATAGCAGGCAAGCTTGCTTGGGGATGCGTCGTACAGAGTTTAATTTTGAAGGGGAGATGTATTTTCGCAATTTAAAGGATGAGACTTAATAATTTGTAGTACATAATTTACAAAAATAACTTTAGAACATAGCTGTCAAAGCTCAAAGTGGGAGGATCATTTTTCATGCATTCTAGAACGTACAGGAGTTTATTACATAAAAAAATATCTATAGTCCTATTGGCTATCTTTATGGTTCTCTCATCTGTTTTATTCCCGGGGATAAATGCTAATAAAGCATACGCAGGAGCTGTAACACCTTCACCGCTTACACTTACAAATCCGATCCGGGAATGGATAATGGATGAAGCGCGAGGATATATCTACGCTGTATCTAGTGAGGCTAATAGTCTACTATTTATTCGTATGAGTGACCTTCAGATAGAGAAGCAAGTAACGCTCGGTACTGCACCTTCAGATTTAGTACAATCTGGCGGCAAGCTTTATGTCGCTTTGTCAGGAACAAAGGCCATTGCTATTGTAGATATTACTCAAAAGGAAGTAGTTGGCTCGATCACAACTTCCATAAAGCCTTATGAACTGGCCATTGACGGTAATAAGCTGTTCTACGCAGAGTATGACCAGTGGTGTCATGTAGCGACATACAATTTAACAACACAAGTAGAGACTGTGCTGGATCCAGGATTTATGGGTAGTTTCTATCAACCCGATCTTGCTGTTGATGCGGTAAACCATATTCTGTTTATTGGTGATTCGGGCTCGGGTGGATCCGATCTTACATCATACAGCACGACTACGCTGCAGCCACTTTCGAAAACTAATTATAGTAACGGCTATGGCTTTAGTTATCCGGGCAGAAAGGTGCTTGCTGATGGGAATCAGGTTTTTTATGCGGGCTACCGCTTTAAAAATACGGACTTAACCTCCATTCAAGGTACCTATCAGTATAGTGCAATGTATATTGTAGGCAACACAGTTTTTACCAGCAATTCGGGAAATGATGTACCGTCCCACAGCTATGTTTATGATCGGGAAGGCTTTACTCAAATTGCCGAACTTCCTGTGGCTTCAAGAAAAATTTTAATGGACAGTCAGAATCATGTCTATTCCTATACGGGTTCGAATGATAGGAATCCTAGCACTCCCAACGTTATACAGATCATTAATGTGAATCTGGCGCCCTCCACTCCTCCGGTATCTTGGCAGACTGACGGTCAAAAGCTGGTACTGGATAAGTCTGTAACCGATCTCGTATACAGCAGTGATGGTGCGAGCCTGTTCGCCATCTCCTCGGAAAACAATCAGTTGATGAGGATTCGAACAAGTGATATGACCGTTCAAGAAACCCGAACCATAGGGTCCAACCCTAATTCGATATTTATAGATCATGACAAGTTATTCATTGGCAATGCATCAGCGACTCAGGTTATGAGAGTGGATACTCTTTCTGAGACAAACGTCAACGGAGCTGTCTATTCATGGGATGTCGGCAGCTTTGTAAGTCAAGTTGTATATAGCAATCAAAAGCTGATATATACCGCATCAGATATGAGTGTTTTCGGTTATCCGGGGATTCATGTCGTTGATACTGCAACAGGAATTAAGGCTAATTACGCTACAATCTTTAATCCAGGTCGTATGGTCCTTAGTCTAGGGGACAATGCATTATACTTTGGAGAAAAGTCAAATTATTCCACTAGTTGGGCTTTTAAGTTTAATCTAACCAATTTTACGCAGCAAGCAGTTTCTCAAGCCTATAGCAACGCATTAGGCCAGATCACAATGAATGGAAATGATCTATACTACGCGAGTTATCTGTTGGATAAAAATACACTTCTTCCGATTCCGGYATGGAACGGTTATTTTGGGGCTGCAATTATTGCTGCTAAGGGAACAAATATTTTTGCAAAAGATTCGGTTTGGAATCGGGATTCGTTTACCATGCAATACCATCTACCATTCGCGACGAAGAATGTGCTAACCTTACCAAACGGTGTAATGGTTGTGGTATCTGAAGACGGGAAAACCTTGCAGAAGTTCACTAATATGCAGGCGCTTCATGATAGTGCACCAGAATTTAATCCGCCGTCGCTGCAAGTTTCTAATGTAAATTTTTACGATAACGATGCTACTGCAGGAGAAATAAGTGGGAACATCAATTGGAATACCACACCAGGTACCTCCTATATAACCAGTTACACGGTGTATTTCTTAAATCAAAATAAGAATAAAATTGGAAATAAAATAACGGAAGTTCCTTATGCTGCAAATAGTTCGTACTATAACTACAGTCTTCCAGAAACTATCATACCTGCGGGAGCATTGTATTTAGGTGTTTATGCTAAGAATGCTATTGGAGAAAGTTCTTCCGCCTCTACTGTTATGATATCGGATTATGTCGGTGGCGGTTCCGGTGGTGGAGGGCCATCCTCCTATTTTGAGTACACATTAGAAGATCAGAACCCAATTCGTGGGAAAGTCCATCCATTAGTGAATTGGTTTACTCCAATTGAAACTATTTATTCGGGCTACCAACTGATTTTTACCGATGCTTCCGGAACGGCGCTTGGAAGTGCGTATAGCGTTCCAAAGAATTCATCGTCTTTTATAAATTATCATATTGATATTGCTGAAAACTTGGTACCTGCAGGAGCCGTTTATCTCGATTTGCGACCAATGGACTTGTCCGGAAATATAAGTACAGAAATGTACCGCATGCAAGTTTTTGACAATACTATGAGCAGCCCAGTAATTGTAGGGACGAATCCGGCGATTCCAGTTCCAGACCTTTTGTTCCCTTATATCTACGATGAAGATAAATCCCGTGGTAACATTGGCGGCTCGATCAGTTGGTATGACCTTACTTCAGATGGAGCTGCAACAGGCTATGATCTCTATTTTGTAGATAAAAATAACGTAAAACTTCAATCCATTGCTGAAGTAACACAAAGCAGGCTCATTCGTCCAAGCCATGGGTTCAACTATCCAAGTTATGAGATTACTTTGCCTAATGGTACTGCAATTCCAGCGGGCGCCGAAAGAATTGGGATTTTTGGTAAAAATAATCTAGGTGAAAGTACTAACGGATATTATTTCGGACTATGGGATAACATTGAATTCGATCCCTTTAGTATTTATGTCGAAGATATTGATACTAGCGCGAAGAATTTCAATGGTGTATTGCACTGGGTTCCTTTCATTGATGAAACGAGTGTGAAAAATTATGTTGTCAAATTTATTGATTCTATAGGGGCGCCAATGGGGGGCACTTTTGCACAAGTCAGTAAAGGGCAGCAGCAGTATAATGTATCCATCTTAGATACGCAGATCCCAGCAGGTGCCACGAAAGTGAGGCTATCGGCTATCAATTCGGCAAATGATGAGAAAGTATTGGGAGATTATTATTTGTTGGTAAATAACATAGCGAGTGAGCCTGTTTCTAACTTGCCGATAACTTATCAAACTCCAGTTGGGTACTTACAACAGAGGGACGATGATGGAGATAAAGGAGAAGTGGGTGGCTACTTATCCTTTTATACAAATAATAATTTCTATGGTACTATGCGTTACGAGGTTTACTTTGTCGACGATCTACTGCAGAAGCTCAAACCTATTATTAGTCTGCCAGTAAATCAAAATGGAAGCTATGAGACCACTATTCCTATGAATACACAAATTCCAATAGGGGCAACCAAGATTGCTGTTTATGCAGTTTCCACAATTGGGATGAGTACTCCTTATACAACTAATTTAATTGATCGGACTTACGAACGTTCGTTGACACCCGATCAAATTCAAATTACCAATAATAAGTCCGGGACCCCCGATACCATTACTGTCTCGGGATTAAACCCTAGTGACGTCGTTCGAGTGTACAGAGACTCAAATTCAGCTAATTCATTCTTACTGAAAGTAGTTGAGGGTAATGAGACTTCAGTAAACTTTAGCATTCCGCAGTTGGGAACCGGAGCCGGAAGTCTTTATTTCTCAGTGCAACGTGGTGGGGATATTCCGAGCTTGAAGATTGAAAAAGCGTATACTGCTGAACTTGTTAATCAGATTCCACCTCCATCACAACCTGCTAACCCTGTCGGAGGCGGAGGCGGTGGTGGCGGCGGCGGCGGCAAGAGCTTGCCTACGCCGGACGCTAACGGCAAAATGACTTATGAAGATTACAAACAGTGAGTTTCCAAAGGTGAGCAGCTTCCTTGCTGCCTCTCCACTGGTAGAGTTTACTTTAACTGAAAAGGATAAGACGGTCACTGCCTTTAATAGCCCAGTTGAAGTTGTATTCCACTATGATCCGTCGAAAGTAAAAGACATTAGTAAATTAGGCGTCTATTGGCTAGATGAGACGACTAATACTTGGACTTACGTGGGCGGAACACTCAATGGGGATGGTACGATCACCGCATCGTTACTTCACTTCTCTAAGTACGCAGTACTAGAGAAAAATGAACAAGCACTAGCATTGACCACTTTCGCTGATATTCAAGGCCATTGGGCGCAAGAGGATATCCAGCAACTGGTCAGCAAGCAAATCGTGGACGGCATGGATGCTGACGCCTTCCAGCCGAACAGCAACATGACCCGCGCACAGTTTGTTACGATTCTCAAGAAAGCTATGAATCTGCCGGATCAAACAGCCACTAATCTGTTCTCAGATGTAGCTGAAGATTCGTGGTACAAGGATGCTGTATACGCTGCTTATGCTGCGAAGATTGCAGGTGGCACAGGCGATAACACATTTGCTCCGGATGATAATGTTACGCGTGAACAGTTGGCGGTCATGATGGTCGGCGCGTACCTGAACGCTACGGGTAAGGAACTGAGTGATCTTGCTTCAGCTCAACCGTTCAATTATGCTGACGCAAGCAGTATTAGCGATTGGGCAAAGCAATATGTAGCAGCTGCTACAGCACTTGGATTACTGAACGGTATGGACGATACTCATTTTGCTCCTGCTCAAAATAGTACACGGGCACAGGTGGCCACTGTTGTTGTGCGTATGCTGAAACTAATTAGCGACGTGAAATAAGTTTTGCACCAAATAACTCTACATCATTGATGTWGAGTTATTTAACGTTTCGCTTCCGGATCAAGGAAATACACTTGGGCGAAATGGAAAAATTACGCAACGTCGTAATACTTTCACCATGTTCGTTATTTGGGAAATAAGCGAAGATAGAACCTGTAAGGCTTACATTGTTTCTTATGCGGACGGTCGTAACGAGGCGGGGATATCGAGATATCCCGCAGTGCCGGGCATCGTATGCTACGGTATCCTGTACGATCGGATCGGTAAGAAACCACTACTTGGGGTTCGATTCCCCAATCGCATAATGAGCGATTCTGGTAGAGTACTCGACTTCCAATCGAGCGATGAACAAATTAGTAGACCTTGTTAGAGGGAAGCCTCAGCCTAGCTTTGAGTAGGTACTGAGAAAGCAGCTTTGCAGCCTGTGGATACCGGTTCGAAAATAAAGTACTTGGCCACGTAATGGCAAGATGAGGGAGCGCGGGCTGAAATGTGGAGACCGCATCACCATCAAAACGTTTCGTACGCAGGTACCGATTTTTCAACCATAAGCTGGCTCCGCTTCTTGATCAGGAGGTTTCCCTAATAAAGGTCACAACACCCCACAAAGGTTCCATGAAATGAGGAGATAAATGATGTTTAAGAAAATTATCGTGAAAGCTGATGAAAGAGGATTACTCTTTAAGAGAGGCAGTTATGTGAAGCACTTGCAACCAGGTGTTTATCGACTTGCTCCATTTTCAGATGATGAAATCGTGTTGATGAATGTCACTAAACCAT
Organism: Paenibacillus sp. 01T422; assembly: GCF_056398785.1. Classification (NCBI taxonomy): domain Bacteria; kingdom Bacillati; phylum Bacillota; class Bacilli; order Caryophanales; family Paenibacillaceae; genus Paenibacillus; species Paenibacillus sp. 01T422. Next base: position 10,702 of record NZ_JBFTQB010000003.1, read on the forward strand.
TTATCGTGCAGGGGAAGGATCTGAACTTATTTCTTCAGGATGAACGGTTGCTTGAGGAGATTACCGTTATTAATGTTCAGGATCATGAGTACGTTCTTCATTACGAGGATGGAAAGTTCGTATCACTTATGACAGCCGGTAAATACGCTTTCTGGAATGTGATGAAACAGCATGACTTCACGCGGGTGGATATTCGCCAACCAGAGGTTGGTGTAGAAGTAGATAGAGCTATATTTGCGAAAGTTGCAAGTCATTTATATGTTTTGGAAGTGGCTAGCCACGAGACAGGGATGCTTTTTTATAATAACGTTATGCAGAAGGAGCTTGCCCCAGGAAAATATTACTTCTGGAAGGGGCCAGTAATAGCATCGATAAAAACCGTGGATCTACGTCAGCAACAGCTGGATATGACCGGTCAGGAAATGATGACGGAGGATAAGGTAACGCTTCGCTTAAATTTCGTCTGCCAGTACAAGATTATTAATCCGCTGCGTGCACTGGAAATCAAAGCTTTCGAAGATCAGGTTTATGTTCTTTTACAGCTTATTTTGCGTGAATACGTCGGGACATTGAAGCTTGATGACTTGTTGCGGATGAGGCAAGAGATAGCGGCATTCGTACTATCGCGTCTGAACGAAAAAAGTGAGGATTACGGGGTCAAATTCTTTGCTGCCGGTGTAAAGGATATTATTCTACCTGGGGATATAAAAGAGATACTTAATACAGTGCTTCTAGCAGAAAAGAAAGCCCAAGCAAACTTGATAACCCGTCGCGAGGAGACCGCTTCTACCCGAAGTCTGCTTAACACAGCTAAGTTGATGGACGAGAATCAGACCCTATTTCGCTTGAAGGAGCTTGAGTTTCTTGAGAAAATTTGTGAGAAAATCGGGACGATTTCGCTCACTGGCAGAGACAATTTGCTGGAACAGCTGAATTCGCTTCTTGGGGGAGCTAAGTAATAATAGAGTGCAAGCGACTGGGCGGGATCAGAGACTTGATGAGTTGTTCCGCTCTAAGCTGAATGAGTATACGAAAAAGGTGATGATAACGATGGTTACATTTCTTTGTAAAATCGCCCGACCTCTCTGGGAAGGCAAATCCTCCATTTATTCATTTATTAAGGAGCAAGGCGAGACCGTAGGCAAGTCGCTGCCAGATGAGGAAGAATTCTGGTCCGGTAGTAAAGTTAGGTGGGTAGCAGGCGGCCTGGATGGTGCTTTCGGACACCATGCGGGGCCAGGTCAGATGACGGACGAGACGCGCGAGTTAGTCCACCTTCTGGCGAAGCAATCAAGAAATTCGAAGAATTCAATTAGAAAGACGCTATATACTAAGCTTGTGAAGACGGATATTGGCAGCAAAATTGATTTCATTTTAGAAGAGTTGCGTAAGCAGCCGGGCATACAGCCTGATGCTTTAATCCAAGAGGCAAGATGGTTCGCCGAAAATGGGGCACATCGCAATGTCGTCAAATTCGGAATTGCGCTGCTGGGCCTTTTCCAGAACGAGCAAGTGAAGGAACTTCTTCTGATACTGGGGAGGCACGATGAATTTACATTATATGCTGCGGTTGCGATTCGGAATGGCATGGAGGACAGCAACCTGATTCTATTTGAACTAGCTAAGCATGTCCATGGGTGGGGGAAAATCCACCTCGTCGAAAGACTCGAGCCAGCTACTGAGGAGATTAAAGACTGGCTGCTGCGCCAAGGCTGCAAAAACAGCGTTATGAATGAATACTTAGCTTGCATTTGTGCGAGGAATGGCGGATTGCGAGAGGCGCTCTCAGCCAATTCGGTAGATAGCGCATTGTTCGATGGGGCGACGGATATTATGGAAGCGTTATTGAATGGCGGTCCTGCAGAGGATATTGACGATTACGAGTATGCTCCGCAGGTCGTGTCCGATTACGTGAGGCTCGCCCAGGAGATGGGTTCAGCTGCTAAGCATCTGTCTGTCGTGTTGAGCATTCGCGACTTCTTGGCTCAGGACGAAAAGAATTGGTCTCGGCGGATGTCGGAAGGATGGACAGAACAGGTAAGAACTAATAGTAGGGATGTATGCGAATCAATAATTACCAATGCCAAGTGGGTAAGCATTATAACGCACGCTGTTAGCACCGGTAATTCATCGAATCGATACTATGGTGCAGCATGCGCGGATAAGCTTGGTGTGGATATTTGGGARACGCTGTATGGTCAGCTTGCCGCAGATCCGCTGCTGGATTTTCATTACTTTCAGCTCATGAAATCGAACGACCCGAACCGTATCCGGCAATTGGTTCAGTTCGCCACTGAACATCTTCCGCTTCAGCACATTGCTACCGGTCCCGGCGATGAGATGGGTCTTGGCCAAGAATATGCGGCACATTGGAATTTGGATACCATTTTGCAGAGTTTGGATCAGTATGAAGGGATCGGTGTTGAACTGATCTTGACGGGTCTGAACAGTCCTGTAACCAGAAATCGGAACATGGCGATCAAGGCGTTAGAGGGTTGGCATGTTACCGCCTGGGATGAGCGGCTTATTAATGTAGTTAATCATTTGTCGGAGATAGAACCTGATGACTCTGTCAAAGAACGGGTTCATAAGCTCATGGAGGATAAAGGGCTTTAATCGCGTTAAAAGTAAACATACAAAATACAGGTAGCTATCGTTGTTGTGCGTTTGCTGAAAAAATCCCTACGTCATTGTGATGTAGGGATTTTTTTATTTGTGAAGTTCCTAGAGAGCATGCAATCAGCTGTTTACATAATTTCATCCAATAACGCCCATTTTTTAATCATTAAGACAACCCCCATCAAAATACATATAAGGGCATAGCATTATTTGGGACCTGGAACACCATGGCTTTGTTCGGGGAGGTGGAGTGGGAAAATGCAAACATTCTAAAGGGGGGGCAGAGTCTTTACATGATCAAATAATTACATACAAATGCGAAGGAGATTTCAAAAAAGGGAAGCCGTTTTATCAATACAAGTTGGTGAATATGAAGGGGGAATACACATGGAATGGTATTCAAAGGTGTTGAAAAACTACGTCGGATTTTCAGGGAGAGCGCAACGCAAGGAGTACTGGATGTTTGTGCTTTTCAATCTGATAATCTCCATCATCCTTGCCATATTGGAATCCCTACTGGGGATTACGAACGTGTTAACCGGCCTCTACTCTTTGGCTGTCTTATTGCCATCCTTAGCCGTTGCATTCCGGAGGCTTCATGATACGGGGAGAAGTGCTTGGTGGATACTGATTGGTTTAATTCCACTTATCGGTACTATTATTCTTATCGTATTTTATTGTCAAGATAGTGATCCTAGTGAGAACCAATATGGTCCTAATCCTAAGCAGTTAGCATAGGCAGTGGCGTCAGAACAGAACCCCATCCTAAATAGATGGGGTTTATTTGGCGTTATTTGCACTTAATGGCTTTTTAGAAAATGCCATAGCTTCCTCTTAAATTTGACTTATCAGAAAGAAGGAGAAAGTTTCTGCTTATTTTACTATAAATTTACTTAATTTATGAATATAGCTATGTTAATATTGATAATAAGAACAAGCGTTCTCTTTAGTTGAAAGTATTGTAATTTTAACCTGAAAAACCTTTTCTATTGTTGATAGGGGGAGACTTTTGGAAGATACATTTAATGAGTACTGGAGAAAATATGGACCAAGGATACAAGGTATCATTAAGCAAAAATACGCAGTTTCATCGGCCTACCACAGCAATTACTTTGATGATTTACTTCAAGTTGCAAGGTTGAGTCTTTTTCAAGTGATTAAATCCTTTGATACAAATAAGGCGGTTGGTTCTGTTGATTCTTTTTGGACTTATGCAAGAAAAAGGATAGAAGGAAGTCTTAAAGATGAATTAAGTAGAAATACAGGTGCAGTATTTGCACCGTTACGAATAAAACAGCTTGCAATTAAACTGAAAAAGATGCAAATAGAAGATATGAGCACATCACAAATTTCTGATATATTACGCTGCCGTACATCAGAAGTCGAAAGAGCAATACAATATTTGCAACATAAAGATGCCATGTCTATAGAAATGCCCTTATATAATGATAATCAAGGCAAAGTTTTAGTTGCTGAAATTCTTCAAGCGGAGCCTACTCTTAAATCATATTTCCTAGATGAAAACTTTTTAAATATGCTGAATTCAAGGGAAAGGAAGGTCGCACGTTTACTAGTGGCTGGGTACTCTACTAATGAAGTTATTAGAAAATTGAAGGTTAGCAGCGAAGTTGTGATTAGAATTGGTAATAAATTAAAAGGATATCTCTATATGGGGCAAATAAAATTGGAGGTGCCAGATTCAATGAATAAGCTGCTAAGCAAAGAGATATATGATGATTTGAAAATACAACAAATTTCTGATAAGGAAGTTGCAAAGAGATATAAAATTAGTATACTAACTCTACGATCATTAAAAAAAGAATGGAATCCTATACTTAGTGTATCACCATCAGTAATCGTTGAAAAAAACACAGAAATGATTAGTAAAGAGCAATATCATAAGCTCTTTGATGCTTATGAAAAGCTTAAAGCTGAATATAAATCGTTATGGCAATATCATAGGTTATCTCTTATGCGAATGGATAGCCCATTCGATTTGCAAGAGTAAGAATGCCATACTGGATACACCGCAATACAATTGTAAATGTATGTTATAATTAATAAAATTACTTTTAAAGGGGGATATGTGAGATGAAATGGTCTGAAATTTGTAACCATTACCCCGGCCGCTTCGTCTTAGTTGAAGCAATTAAAGCAGTGTCAAAGAATCGCTTACGAACAATTGAAGAAATGACAGTTGTGGAGGAATATGATAATCCAGTGACCGCTTGGGAAGGTTATAAGCTTCATCATAAGGAAAATCCTGAACGTGAATTCTATGTCTTTCATACCAGTAAACAAGAAATTGAAGTTATCGAGGAATACTTTACAGGAGTTCGAAAATAAAGATGGAGCTTAGACTCGAGAACGGTCTTCCGATAATTTCATTTTCGTTAACCTATCAGGAACGAACAATTAATATGAGTAATGTATTGTTTGATACAGGATGTACATCGACAATTTTTGATACAGATCTAGTCGTAAATATCGGATTATACCTCGACATCATCAATGGGACTGCTAAAAGGATGTATGGAGTCGGCGGTGCAAGCGAGTTATGTTATGAGCAAATAGTAGTTGGCATGCAAATTGGCCCCATAATTCTCCCTTCTTTTAAACTTCAATTAGGAATGACAAGGGAACCTTATGGTTTTGATGGGATATTAGGTATAGATTTTATGACAGCAGCTGGAATTAAAGTCGATTTTAATGACATGAGTATTGGATACTAGTAACAACTGAGTATTTGACCTAGCCTAGGAAAGTCTACGAAGCGAGATTCCTACAAAAAGACACTCTCAGGGGTGTCTTTTTTCTTATTCCTGCCCCTCTTAGTGATCCTAATGAGAACCAATATGGTCCTAATCCTAAGTAGTTAGCATAAGCAGTGGCGTCAGAACAGAACCCCTTCCTAAATAGGTGGGGTTTATTTGGCGTTAGCTTATTTTGAAATGTAAAAAGTCTTGTTTTCAAATTTTATAGAAGGTTAAAAACGGAAAAAGCTGCCTATTATTTGCAAAATTAGATTGTGAAATAGGCAAATAATGACCCCGCAAGAATGAGAATCAGGCATACAAAAAAGTCAGCTTTTTTTGACTTAGTTTTGTCTTTTCAAAAATAAATAAATAATTGAGCTAACCCTGCAAGACACATAGTTTTAGCGAGTTCTGCAACAATGTTTATGGATGATGGTAGTATTGTAGAAGTAATAGAAGAAGTGAAGCTTGCTCAAAAGGAGAGGAAAACTAAGGATGATGAAGTTCGTATTTTAAATGCAAGTCCTTATGAGGCATAGGATGACAACTGGTGAAGTGCAAATATAAGGTGCAAGTGTAGCAGGTACATCTGCTATTTGGCCTGTGATTATTAATGGAAGTGCAGATGCAAAAGATACTTCATCGAAGGCTATGACCCAGCCACCGCAGTAGGAGTTATACTCTTAATTTCTGTCTCTAATTCCTATGTCTGCCCAGGATCTATATGTACAAGTTCTTAGTTTCTATTAAAGACATCACAAAGGCGAAATCCCCAGACAAAAGACACCCGTGAGGGTGTCTTTTGTAACTTTTGCTAAAGTTGCGAACTGACAACTTTTTCAGTTCTCCATTCAAGCGCTGTATCGCTCTATTGATCCTGGGGCTAAACTTTTGACAATTTTAAAATCTTATTTAGATATATAGAAAGTGTTGTTTTCAAACTTTATGGATAAACCTAATTCATCAACAGCATAATGCCAGGTCATTGGAAAATAGGTTACATCGTTTAATACCAATAACGGGTATTCCTCGGAACCATTATCAATCCAAGCATCATTCACATAGATATTAAAATCCGGTTGACTAGCATACAAGTTCGAGTTCGTAGTGCCAAAGTCCAATTCAAGCTTTCCAGCCTTATTGGAAGTCTTTCGAATGACGAATCCAGCTTCAGCGTCCCATACTGTTTCTAGTGCAAGCGCTTGAGTAAACTTAAAGGTCATCGGAAAATACGTGATGTCTTTATAAGAGATGACGGGATATTTAAGGGTTGAGTTGGTGATTGAAGTACCATTAACGTTAATCGTGTATGCTGGTTTTTCAACTTTGACATGCCCATTTGGAATCGTTTCTACTGGAGCTGCTGCTGGTTTAGCATTAGAAGCTGACCCACCGGATGATGTTGATGGTGAACTGCTTCCGGAGGAAGATCCTCCATTGTGATAATGGTAGCCCGTACATAATCCTTTGGCCTTGGAGCTGGCTGAGCAATTATGCCCTCCGTTTGCATCCGTCCTACCTGAATGTGCATAAGCGGATGGTGAGAAAGTCGTTATTAAAATGAATGAAAATAATAGTAGTCCTAAATACCTAAACTTCACCACTGCTCATCTCCTGAATATAGTATTTTTTACCTAGGTGATAATACCAGATATTTCAAGGGTTTTCAAATATTATTTTTATGTTCTATTTAACTATACTCAATGTGGTAAAATAAGGATAAAGAAGCCTTCCCTTTGAGGAGTGATACACTAGCATGCAGAGAATAAGCCGTCAGAGAAACATAGAAGGAACCAGTGTGAGAATCTATCGATCCACGCTCTAGGTTCTTTCAAAGTAGAATCTGCAATTTGGAAATATAGCGAACGAAGCTACTATAAACACATCAAAAATGTAAGAATTATTTATCATCTTGAACGAAAGAGAGAACTTTAACTAATGCATATATTAAGGAGATCGAGTATGACGAATAGAAAAGTGGTATCGCGTGTTGTTGCCATTGTAGTTGCCATTTTCTTTTGTTTCGGCGGAGGAATGGTAGTGGCGGACAATGACCAGGAAAATATAGTCGTTAGCGTCGATAACCAGACCTTAAGTTTTGAAACACCGCCAATTAATGATCGAGGAACTATTATGGTGCCTTTACGAGCTGTATTCGAAGCATTACATGCGAGTGTGACTTGGAGTGATAGAGATCAGAAAATATCAGCAGAAAAAGGGGGGACTCGGGTTCAGCTCGTCCTAGGTTCACCGTTCGCACATATCAACGATGGAGCTGTTGTTCTAAGTTCCAGTCCATTTGTTTCAAATGGAAATACAATGGTTCCACTTAGGTTCGTTAGTGAAGCGTTCGACGCTAGCGTATTGTGGAACCCTAATGACCAAAGCGTTACGATTAACTCGTTGTCTCCAAATGCAGCTAGTAACCAAAACACCGCGGATACTCTGCCACAGAATGGCACCGTAGCTTCCTCCACATTTGTGCCCAATACTTTGACAGTCCAATTCGTACCAGCCCAAAATGCTGAAACCATGGAAGCCAAAGCAAAAGCGCTTGAGAAACTACTTGGTGAACGATTAGGGATTCCCATTAAAATGACCGTTTCCAACGATTATTCCAATGTTATCAAAGCGATGGTAGCTAAGAAAGTAGACATTAGTTATCTGCCCCCAAGCCAGTATATCTATGCGCACGATTACTACAAGGGGGCTGATGTGCTTATGCAAGCATTGCGCTTTGGTGTGGATCCACGAACGGGGAAGACGACGCAGCAGCTCGTTGACTTTTACCAGGCTATGTTTGTTGTTAGAGCAGATTCACCGATTCAGAGTATTGAGGATTTGAAAGGCAAAACCATTGGATGGCAGGGTGTGACTTCAGCTGCTGGATATGTTTATCCGGGATTAATACTGAAGAAAAATGGAATTGATCCTGTAAATGACGTCAAAGGTGTCATGTTTCAAGGCCACGATAAGTCAATTATTTCCTTACTCAATAGTCATATTGATGCTGCTGCTGTTTTCCAGGACGTCCGTTCAAATATCCTGAAGGATTTCCCTAATGTACTCAGTGATACACGTATCCTTGCATTTTCTGAAAAGATTCCTAATGATACGATCGCTGTACGATCGGATATGGATCCAGAATGGCGGAAGAAGATTCAGGATGCTTTTATGTCTTTAGGAAATGATCCTGTCGGAAAGGAGATTATCCAAGAAGTTTTTGCTCACCAGGGGTATACGGCATCGGAAGACAAAAAGTTTGAAATTGTTCGTAAGGCAATTAGGTCAATAAACGAGAAGTAAACTGATTCTAGGGCGGTAGCTCTCCTGAACAATTCTTGTACGGAGCAGCTTAATGAATTATTCGTTGACAATATCTGGGGTTGCAGTTAATATTTCAGTAGCTAATAAGATAACGAAAGGAGCACGATGAAGATGAAATTATTCCAATCATTCAATTCCAAGCATAGTGATCAAAGTAAATTCAATTCGGATAACGGTATATATCAATCATCTCTCATCGGCTCATCTGGTATTTGCGCACGCGGATTCAACTAGGCATTTCTGCCAGTTTCTCTGTGTGAACTGTGTGTACCTGGTCATGGACTCTTGAGTCCATGGCCTTTTTTTATATTTTATATCCAAGGGGAAGATAACGATGGCTATTGTCCAAGTAAGATCAACCAACCCGCAGCTTTCTTTTATCATCAAAAAGAACCCGGAATCCGGCGTTATGCTCCGATCCATTCGGAAGGGGATGGCATATGGCTGGTACACGGACGCCTCCACGTTCAATGTGTATTTCAAGGATGCGGATAATGAAATCTCGTATAAACAGAACGAACAAGAAAACTTTGAATATCTCAATGTGTCTCGCTATAACACGCCTTTATTTCCGTTAAATGCAATTAACGAGTTTTTCTCAGCTCCCCTTAAGGCGCAAGATGAACGGGATGCTGAAGGCTACGAGCATACGTTTTATATCAATATGATTCATATTGAAATGGTGAGGTATGTGGAATTTTTCCAAAAATATTTGAAAGACTTTACGTTTGAAATCGTGCATCAAGCTCACAAAAGCTACTCGCTTACAGTTACAACGCGGCGAAGTCTCTATCACCTGATGCATGCCGTGAGTGTGCTATGCTTGTTCTTATCCATGTTTGGCAATGAATATATCGATATCTCAGATAGCATTTTGGATAAATATATCAGAAGTATTCATGTGATCGACGCGCCATTTTATATTCGCAGTTTGTTTGTTCGCCACTTCTTATCTTCGAAAGAACGCTTTAAGAATTACAAAGTGGAGCTGGAGAGCACAAGCCGGTACGATATTCGTTTTGACTATGGGGGTACGGGGCTGCAGCGGAGGAATTATATTGCTCGTGCGCTTCCTTTTGACAAGTCCATCCTGGACGTTGGTTGTGGAGAAGGTTTCTATGCGATTCCATTCGCAGCGAAGATTGAAGGTACCTACTACGCGATTGATATTAATGAGGAACTGCTCGAATCGGTAAGTAGGAAAGCCAGATCCAAAGAGATCGACAATATCGTTCCGTTCAGCTCAATCGATCGTTTCTTGGAGGATTATAACGGGGAACAAGTCGATATTGTTATGACGGAAGTCATTGAGCATATGAGCGAGGATGAGGCCAAGGAGCTGATTCGGCACATTTGTGAGCAGGTCGATTTTGAGCATTTTATTATTACGACGCCTAACTCTGACTTCAATGTGTATTATGAACTTCCAGGATTCCGGCATGAGGATCATAAATGGGAGATGGGGCAAGCGGCGTTTCAGCAGTGGCTGACGGATGTCATTCGTGAAACCGGACTTGACTATGAATTCGTTTCTATCGGGGACGGGGTCAATCATATTCAGACAACGCAAGGCGTTATTCTTAAGAAAAGGGGGGCGTAGGAAATGGAGATTCAAACCAAAGTTCATACGATTTTCATGCTGATTGGGTCGACGGAGTGCGGAAAAACGACTTTTGCGAAGGAAGTTTTGATTCCTGGGTTGAGGTTCGCTGATGAGTCAAGGAATGTAAAAGCAAACGTGCAGTATTTATCTTCCGATAGCCTCCGTCAAGAGGTCTTGGGTTATGACTACGATAAATATGATTAGGTGATGCTGGAGGCGAGCGATCAGGCGTTTCACCTGTTGTTCGAAAAGCTGAAGATGGCGACTTCATTCCCGGTCAACGCAGAATTCGTGATTGTGGATACGACGGGGCTGGCCGAGGAATTCCGTGCTAAGGTTCGGGAGATTGCGCAAGCCAATAAATATAACTTGGAAGTCATTTTGTTTGATTATCGCAAGCGGGAGGACTACTACGCCTCGGATCGCTCGAAAAAGTTGATTACAAACCACATTAACCGGTTGAGGAAAGAGGTTTTAGGTTCACTCTCTAGAGAAGACTACTCCAAGATCCATAAGATCCGGTATAAGGATTTTTATTCTGTGACGGAGGGGAGAGCGAATCCAGCCTACCGAGTGATTATTAATGATCGAGAGGAGTACCTTTCCACCATTCTTCTACAAAATATGAAGTACATTGTTATTGGCGATATTCATGAGTGTGTGGATGAACTCAAAGCGCTGCTGCTGAGCCACGGTTACCAAATCAATGGCAACAAGCTAATGGTTACAGATAAAGTGCGGAACACGAAAGTTATCTCTTTGGGAGATTGGATTGATAAGGGGAAGAAAACGAGAGAAATCATTGAGTTTTTGCATGAAAATCAGGAGCATTTCTTATTCGTAATGGGGAATCATGAGAATTTTGTGTATAAGTACATGCAGGGAGAGATCGGCGGGGTCGATCAAGAACTTCTTCATACTTACTTCGATTCCACACAGGTGCTTTCGCAAGATGCGGAGCTGCTTGAGAAGTTTAATGAACTGGTAGCGGTTGCTAAGCCGTTTTATCGATTGAATGGGCTGAATAATCCCTCCTTCTATGTGACACATGCCCCGTGTAAAAACAAATACATTGGCAAACTGGACGCGAACTCGGTCCGTCATCAGCGTAATTATCGCATTGATCGTAATGCGCCATTGGAGGAGCAGCTTACTTTTCTCCGAGATGAAGCGGTGAAGAATCATCCCTATCACATTTTCGGGCACGTTGCCGCCAGAAATGCGTTTCGTATGAAAAACAAAATCCATATCGACACAGGAAGCGCGCATGGTCATATGTTGACTTCCGTCAGTATTTCATACAAACCGTTCATGAAATCGCAGAAGTCCGAGCAAACCGTGATGACGGATACACTTCAAACTTTATTTCATGAAGAGAAAAAGGTGTCGCTGCAAGATATGGGTGAGGATGAGATTCGCAGACTGCATTACGTATCCAGGAATAAGGTTAATTTCATCTCAGGGACAATGTCTCCGGCTGATAAGGATGAGGCTGCGCAGGATCTGGAATCTTTGCGTCGTGGCTTGGGTTATTTTGCGGAGCGGGGTGCTTCACAGGTTGTTCTGCAACCAAAATACATGGGTTCACGCTGTAATATTTACTTGAATAAAGCTATAGACCAGTGCTTTGCGGTCAGCCGTAATGGTTATCGCATCAATCAGATTGATTTGACGGAAATCTATGAGGCGCTGCAGCATAAGTTCGGCGGCTATATGGAAGAGAATCAAATCGAAATGCTCATTCTGGACGGTGAGCTTCTGCCGTGGAAAGCGATCGGCGACGGATTGATTCAAAGACAGTTTAAGCCAATTGAGAAGGCTTTGGAGAGTGAATTGGCATTTTTGCAGCAAAATGGTTTTGAGCAAGCATTTGACAAGTTGACTGCCGATTATCGGGCAAGCGGGTTTGAGAAGGATCAGTACAATATGTCTAAGACTTCGCTCAGCGACAAGTACGGCTCACACATTTACCAAAACTATAAGAATATCCACGATATTCTGAACTCTTATGTTCCGTTGGAGCAACATGTTCAAGCATACCAAACCTACAAAAGGCAGCTTGAGATTTATGCGGAAGACGGTAAACTTGCCTACAAACCATTTGCTTTGTTGAAAATCATTTATGAAAATGGCGACGAGTGCATACCGGACTGGAAGACTTCGGAGGTATACAGCTTTTTGTCGGAGGATGAGTTTCTGCTGCTGGATCTTGCTGATCCGGATTTCTATGAGAAGGCTGAACGCTACTTTTCTAGGCTAACTGTGGATAACTATATGGAAGGTGTCGTGATTAAGCCTGAAGTCATCCAAGCCAATGTGGCGCCTTATATGAAAGTTCGAAATAAGGATTACCTGTCGATTATTTACGGTTATGACTACCGTTTTCCGCACAAGTACAAGAAGCTGATGAAACAAAAGAATATAAATCAAAAGCTTCGCACCTCCATGAATGAATATCGTCTAGGGGATCGAATGCTCTCAATTAGGTTTGATGAGATCACACCGGAGAATGACAAGTATAAGGAAATTGTTGCGAATTTACTATTCGAGGTTGCTGGGGAGAGGGAGATGGATCCTCGGTTGTAGGCATAAGAACCGTCAGGGTAAAACTGGCGGTTTTTATTTTTCTCTTTTACATCAACCCGACCCCACTTACGCCAACGTTACTAACTGACAACTTTTTCAGTTCTTATGCAGCTTTTCCTTTGCCTGTATAATAACAAGTGTAAGCCAAACAGTGGATGGAGGACTGAGGATGAACGTTAGAACTCTTGGAAAAACGGGACTGCAGATATCGGAAATCGGATACGGCGCATGGGGAATCGGTAAAACGGCTTGGATCGGCGCTTCCGACGAGGAATCCATTCAAGCACTGAATCGCTCGATTGAGCTGGGGTTGAACTTTATTGATACAGCTTTGGGCTATGGTGACGGTCACAGCGAACGACTTGTCGGGCAAGTGGTGAAAGCCCACGATAAGCCCATCTATGTGGCTACCAAAATCCCTCCGAAAAACAGGCAATGGCCAGCACGCGATGGCGTAGCTGTGGAAGAGACTTTTACAGCGGAGCATGTTATAGCGAGTACGGAGCAAAGTCTGCGCAATCTGGGCTTAGAGACAATCGATGTGCAGCAGTTCCACGTCTGGTCGGACGAGTGGGTGGGTCAAGGAGACTGGCTGGAAGGGATCCGCAAGCTGAAAGAGCAAGGCAAAATTCAACATTTTGGCATCTCAATCAACGATCATCAACCGAACAATGCGCTCAAGCTGATTGAAACGGGGCTCGTTGATACGGTGCAGGTAATTTATAACATTTTCGATCAAAGTCCTGAAGATCAATTGCTTCCTGCCTGTGCAGAGCACAATGTAGGCGTCATTGTCAGAGTTTCGCTGGATGAAGGCGGTTTAACGGGGCGCATTACACCTGACACAACGTTTAGCGAAGGTGATTTCCGGAATAGCTACTTCCAAGGCGATCGTAAGCAGCAGGTGTATGATCGTATTCAGAAGATCACTGCTGATCTGGATATTTCTGTTGAGCAAATGCCGGAAATCGCACTGCGGTACGTGCTGAGTCATCCTGCTGTATCCACGGTCATTCCGGGTATGCGCTCCGTGCGAAATGTGGAGTCAAATATGCGTGTTGGCGATGGGCAGGGACTAACGAAGGAGCAACTTGAGAAGCTGAAGCCGCATCGCTGGATTCGGGATTTTTATAGAGGTTGATTAGACCTAAGGAGGATGTAAGATTCATGGAGAAAAAACGGATTATTGTAACTGGCGGCAGCGGTAAAGCGGGTCAGTGGATTTTAAAACATTTTGTGGAAAATAATTACGATGTCATTAATTTGGATGTGAAGGCACCAGCAGAGCCAATTTGTCGGACGATTATTACGGACCTCAATGATTTGGGGCAGGTACATAATGCGATTTCGCAATTCAGTACTGGCAGTCGGAAAGAGGTGGCGGGTATTGTGCATTTTGCCGCTATCCCACAAGCCTATACGCATACGAATGACGTTTGTTTCCGCAATAATGTAATGAGTACTTACAATATTTTGGAGGCGGCGGCCAACTTGGGCATCAAAAAGGTTGTGCTTGCATCGAGCGAGTCGTCTTATGGCATTTGTTTTGCCAGCGAGTTTTTCGAGCCTCAGTATATTCCGATCGATGAAGAGCATCCACAGTTGCCGGAGGACAGCTATGGTTTGTCCAAGGTGGTGAACGAAGTCACGGCTCAGGCGTTCCACCGACGTACTGGCATGCAGGTAGTCAGCTTCCGCTTGGGCAACATTCTTGTGCCCGAGAGCTATGAGCAGCTGAAAGCTAATTTTGATAACACGGACGCTCGTTTGCGTATCCTCTGGTCTTACATCGATGCTAGGGACGTGGCTTCTGCTTGTCTTAAAGCGATTGAAGTCGATGGGCTTGGCGCCGAAGCACTTATCATTGCAGCGGATGATAGCTCGTCGGATCGGTTAACTCGGGATTTAGTGGAGAAATATCTACCTGGCGTCAAAGAAATTCGATCCCCGCTGGAGGGAAGAGCTTCTCTCATTTCCAACGCGAAGGCGAAAAGATTGTTGGGCTGGGAACCACAGATTAAATTGATGGAGCAGTAAAATAGAGCGGCCGATCCTTTGGGATTGGTCGTTTTTTTGTTGTATAACATGATATTTCAGGACTTGGACAGAATAATACTGGATTACCATATTTAGGGTTGCAGGGGGGGCATAACCACGACTGATATTCTTACTTCCATCTTTGGTTTAAATGAACAAGAAGATACTCTGCCTTTGTTTGAACGCTTAAAAGAAGCTTTTGCGGATTCGGCTGATTATGCGACGATGTTGATCGGGATGGAGAATGCCGCCGAATTGCATTTATGTTTTATCTCATCCTTATCCTCCGCACAGAAGTTGGATTTTCTGCTCGGTACCGATATCAGCGGAGATTTGTCCGCGCGGCTTGAGCGTTACAGGGGGACTGGATTTAGGGAAGGAACGTTCGAAAAATGCGTGCAAGCGCTCTGCCACGGCTCAGCCGTTATATGTAAAGCAAGATCGTCTTCCGGGCTTATCCTGAGTTTATCGGAAAGCCAGCAAAGATCGGTAGGGTCACCGGTAACTGAAAATGTTCTTCAGGGCCCTATGAACGCTTTCAACGAAAGTCTCGATGTCAATACGGCATTAATTAGACAGCAAATTCGTTCTTCCCAATTAAAACTGTGGGAAACGATTGTCGGCACGGCCAGCCACACCCGAGTTGCTCTGTTTTCTTATACGGATGCCGTCGATCCCGATCTGTTGTCACAGCTAAAAGAAAAGCTGGAGAAGATTCAAACGGACGGCATTCAGGACAGCGCACAACTGCTGCGACTGCTAATGGCCAGAAAAAGAATGCTGTTGTTCCCAATGGCCGTCTCCACGGAAAGACCTGATCGTGTATCGGAATCTCTGCTGGCAGGCAAAGTTATCATCATGATAGATGGTTCTCCRTTCGCTTTGATTGTGCCTTCTGTTTACACAGATTTTTGGCGTTCGCCCGAGGATAAATATGTAAATCCGCACGTTACCTATTTTTTCCATGCGCTGCGCGTTCTGGCCATGTTTATTAATTTGTTTCTTCCCGCTATGTATGTGGCGCTAACATCTGTCAATGTCGATGTGAACCGCCTGGAGATTAGTCTCGCCGCAGCTGCGAGCAGGGAGGGCGTCCCCTATCCTGTTTTTGTGGAGACACTCCTAATGCTTATAACGATAGATTTCATAACAGAGGCCGGGTTGCGGTTGCCTAAGACGATAAGTTCGACGGTTACGATGGTCGGCGGTGTTGTCCTAGGGCAAGCGATCATCCAGGCCAATATCGTCAGCCATCTGTTAGTCATTGTTGTGGCAGCTACGGCCATCACTAATTTTATCGTTATTGATTATCAAATGGGACTAGTACAACGAGTCCTGAAGTATTTTGTCGTGATTGGAGCCACGATAGCTGGGCTCCTAGGTATCGTATTCTGCTTAGTGTGCTTAGTTATCTATCTAAGCTGTCTTGAATCATTCGGAACTCCTTACCTCACACCCTTATGGCCCAAGAAGAAAAGGTTGGGATCGTCCTAGCCATTATTTCAAGAAAGGAGCCCTTTGTCATGAAAAATTCTTCCGGCATAACTGGCTATGAAATGTTTGTGATTCAAATGCTGTTCTCAGGTGCCGCGGCTAGTTTCATCTATCCGAGCTTCCTGATTCGTAGTACGTCAGGAGGCTATTGGATCCCGATTGCCGTTTGGGTCGCGGGCGCTCTGCTCAGCTCTTGGCTTTACAGCAGAATGTTGGCCAGGCTGGAAGATAACAAGCTGATAGCTGTCATACGATCTGTGCTAGGCAGCATTTGGACGAGCATTCTTTGTCTACCCGTATTACTTTTTCTGTTCGGAACTCTCATCGTGATGTTGAGAGCCTATTCGGAAATTATTACGATGACGATGCTGCCCACCACGCCAATATCGTTTTTGAACGGAATGCTCCTTGCTCCTGCTGCACTCGCCTTGGCGGGAGTGATGCCTATTGTGAGGGCTGCGAGGGTTTTCTTTCTGTTGGCGTTTATCTGCACATTGGCGCTGCTGATTCTAGGTTTTAGTGATATTGAGTGGACCTTAGGTACACCTTGGTTCCGGACGAACGGCGATTTTTTCCTCAACAAGCACTTTTATGCCGGATCGTTTGTGTGGATGGGGTTTACGTTTACATCGCTGATCGGATCTTATAGGATGCAGTCCGCAAGACGTGCCTGGAGAAGCTACGTTGTTGCCCTCATTTGTGCTCTTCCTTTGATTGCAGGCTATGTTTATCTGCCGATTATGACCTTTGGAAGGGATTTAAGCCAACGCTTGACCTTTCCTTTTATATCCAAAATGGATTCGATCTATCATTATTGGATCGTATTTGAGAGTATGACCGCCATTTTTGTTTCCGTGACCATGCTCTATGTTCTGATCACCATGGCTCTGCAGCTGCACGCCCTGGGTGAAACGCTCAAAACTCTAATGCCGAGAGCGAACAATGGCCTGATTTACGTCATTATCTTCATTGTTGTTTATACGGCGGCCACGTTACTGTCTTCTTGGAGAGAGATCGAACATATTGTCTTAGTTACGATTGGCATCCGTCTGTATATCATGTTCGCTTTTCCTTTGCTCGGCATTGCAATCCTGGTTTTTGCTCGAAATCGGGGGGGAAAGGGTAAAGAAATATGAGGCGAAGACACCCGATATGGAAGTTAGCCATCGTATGCTTCCTGATGATGACGATCGGATCCGGATGCTGGGATTCCAAAGACATTGATAATCGGCTCATGGTCGGTGTGATAGGGTTGGAGAAAGCGCCGGAGACGGGTCTCCGAGTATGGTTCCGATTCCCTCTTCCCAAGGCAGGACAGGAAACGTCGAAAAAAGATTTCTTTACGATGAGTCAGAAAGGGTTTACCGTCCCCGATGCGATGAACAAATTAAGATACAAGCTTCCCAAAGCGTTGGAGACTTCCTCCACACGCGCACTGCTGTTAGATGAGTCGTTGGCCAAGACGGGTCTTACCCCTTTTCTGGAATTTGCAATCAGAGAGCGTTCCGTCCCCTTAGATGCTGTAGTTGCCGTGGTCAGGGGCAATATGGAACGGATTTTTAGCAGCCCAAACCCGACAGGAGAACTCTCTGGTATATATACCAAGCTATTTTTCGAGCCTTATGCCGGAGGCATCCCAAGAAAAAATGTAACGAAGCTGTGGGAGGTCTATGCCAAATTTTATAATCCGTTTCATGCCAATCTGATCCCGGTATTAATGGAAGGTGAGAAAAATTCGTTTAGCTTTAGTGGCAATGCGATTTTTGTCAGCGGTAGGATGGTTGGCGAAATAGACAAGGATGAATCGCTTTTGTATGAAATTTTCACACGCCGGTTTCGTGATTCGGAGGTTGAACTGATGAGTAGATCGGATATTAGGATTGTACATAACCATACCCGGATAGCTACGTCGCTTAAGAGCGGGAAACCAATCATCCAAATTGATTGTTCGCTGGTCACAGTTTTAATCGACAGTTCCCGTCAGCGGAAGCTGAATGAATCAGAAATCATTGCTGAGTTGGAGTCTGACCTGAACGACCATGCCAAATCCTTGTTCGAGAAGACCCAGCGAGAAGGGGCTGACGTCTTTGGCTTCGGTAATCGCTTTCGGAGTCGTCTGCAGCCGTCGCAGTATGATCATTGGAGCGAGATATTCAAGTCTGCCGAAATTAGCTACCGCTTCCATATTGTAATGAGAAACACGGGATTGGAGTTTATTGACCCAAAGTAGCCAGATAATGTGACAAGGCACAGCCTTCGTTTAGTTCTAGTTTACTGTGATATAATGGGAATAACATGATAAACGGAGTCTAAATGCCCGTGGGAGGGAAAGTCATGCAAGAAAAAATTACGTACACATCTGAACTTGGAATTCCCTTAATAAAAATATAACTCCTATTACCGTCTATTCACACTTAAATGTGAACTGGGCGGTATTTCTTGTTCTGGTCGCAATTCTTCCTATGATAAAATATGGTTACAAAAGTCTCTAAAGTTGGAGGTAGTATGACAAGCCTGGAAAGAAAACTCGAACTTGCCCTGAGTGAGATAGAACGGTTGAAACAAGAGAATCTTCAGTTGAGGCAGAGCCTTTTTGATAGGACAAAAGATGATTTTACAGTAGCCGTTTCCAATCTTCCCGTGGAAGTGATTCAAGAGACCGTCACCAATTTCGCAATTGAAAAAGGAGTTATCCACAACTATTCTTCTCCCAAGGACAAAATAGCTGTATTTCGCAGTCTGTTTCGTGGCCGTGAGGATGTATACCCCAATCGATGGGAGAGTAAAACAGGGAAGTCTGGCTACTCACCGGCTTGTAAAAATGAATGGTCATTTGTATGTAAAAAGCCTCAAATCAAATGTTCTGATTGCTCTCACAGAGAGTTTATTCCTATTACTGATGAAATCATTTCTAATCATCTTGATGCTAAGATTAACCATACGATTGGAATATATCCCATGTTACAAGATGAAACTTGCTGGTTTGTGGCCATCGATTTTGATAAACGGAATTGGAAACAAGATGCGGTTGCTGTCATGGAAACATGCATGAATCTGCAAGTTCCAGCTGCTTTAGAACGCTCTCGTTCTGGAAATGGAGGGCATGTATGGATATTTTTTGATCAGCCTATTGAGGCTAGCTTGGCTCGGAGATTTGGGTGTGCACTTATAACCAAGACAATGGAGTGTAGATATGAGCTTGGATTGGATTCGTACGATCGCATATTTCCTAATCAAGATACACTCCCCAAGGGTGGTTTTGGCAATCTGATCGCCCTTCCTTTGCAAGGAGGTCCCCGTAAAGAGGGGAATAGTGTTTTCGTTGATGAAAATCTAGTTCCGTATGAAGATCAGTGGAGTTTTTTATCAGGGTTAAGAAAAATGACGTTACCTCAGATTGAAAGTAAAACTCAAGAGATTACAAGGCATTCAAGTGTTCTGAATATCGGGATTTGGGATGAAGAAATAGACGAGGATAGACCATGGGATAGGCAGCAAATCGTTTTTAATGATGAAGATCAACTTGAAATGTCACTACCTTTAAAGGTGAAAATTACTTTATCTAATATGATTTATATTGAGAAAGATGGCTTGTCCGCCAAGATGATTAACCAAGTTAGTCGGCTTGCGTCCTTTCAAAATCCTGATTTTTATAAAACGCAAGGGATGCGTTTACCTACTTATGGAAAGCCACGCGTCATAGGCTGTGCAGAGGATTTTGCTAAGCATATAGCTCTTCCAAGAGGTTGTCTGAATCTGCTTTCAAATTTATTTGAAAGGTATGGTGTAGAATTAATAATATCAGATGAGAGAAACAAGGGTGAGGAGGTCGACGTTAACTTTACAGGGCAGCTGTCGATTCTACAGGATGCCGCGGCTAGATCGATTTTAGCGCATGACATGGGGATTTTATCAGCGACGACAGCATTCGGGAAAACAGTCGTTGCGGCTTCCATTATCGCTTCTAGAAAAGTAAATACGCTGGTACTGGTGCATCGCCGTGAACTAATGGATCAATGGAAGGAACGATTAAGTTCTTTTCTAAATGTAGATACAAAAGAGATTGGAATTATCGGTGGTGGGAAAGAGAAACGTACGGGTAAAATTGATATAGCTGTTATTCAAAGTTTAAATTACAAGGGTCAGATTAAGGAATATTTAACAGAGTATGGACAAATAGTTGTTGATGAATGCCATCATGTATCAGCTTTTAGTTTTGAACAAGTCTTGAAAAAGGCAAATGCAAAATATGTAGTGGGCCTTACAGCAACTCCAACTCGGCAAGATGGACAACAGCCTATTGTACTTATGCAGTGCGGTCCTATTCGTACTAGAATTGATGCAAAATCTCAAGCTATCGTACGAGGTTTTGAACATAAAGTAGTACCTAGGTATACATCATTTCAACTGCCTTCCTTACAAGTAGCCCCATCCATTCAAACTATCTACCAATTCCTGGTTGATGATGAGAAGAGGAATGAGCTCATATTTGACGATATCTTAAAATGTTTGGATGAAGGTAGGTCACCAATCCTTCTCGCAGAGCGAACTGCACACGTGGAATACTTCGAAAAAAAGTTGGAGAAGTTCGCTAAAAATGTTATCGTACTGCGCGGTGGAATGGGTAAAAAACAGCGCGAGGAGCTTCGTCAGCGAATAGCAAGTATAGCTGATTCAGAGGAACGAGTATTTATCGCTACAGGGAAATTGATTGGAGAAGGGTTCGATGATGCAAGGCTTGATACGTTATTTTTAGTTCATCCGATCTCGTGGAAAGGCAGCCTACAGCAGTATGCTGGGCGATTACACCGATCTCATGCGAATAAACAAGACGTGAAGATATATGACTATGTCGATATCCAGGTGCCGCTTCTTATGAGCATGTACAGGAAGAGGGTAAAGGGGTATCGCGCCATGGGTTATAGCGGAATGGAGATTTAGACGGTTCAGAGTAATTTTCAAACAAATGAAGGGACAGTGATTGTACATGAGCAAACTTACAATACCTCAACTCAAGAAAGAACTAAGATCTTATGGAGCTGATACGTTAATCTCTATTATAATCGATAATTATAAATCTAGCTCAGATGTCAAAAAATATATTCATATGTTGCTGGACCCGGAAAGTACGGAAAATCAATTGTTTGAAGAGGCAAAAAAGAAGATTTTGCACCAGTTCTATCCTGAACGAGGGGAAGCAAAACTCAAATTAACAGAAGCGAAAAAGGCGATTACAGATTTTGATAGAGTTTGTAACAATCAAATCAAAACAATTGATTTGGTGATTTACTATGTGGAATTAGGTGTTGATTTAGCGAACGAATGGGGCGATATGTATGAAACATTTTATAATAGTATGGTATCCACTTACGCTAGTGC
>NZ_JBFTQB010000004.1:0-22272 GCF_056398785.1 Paenibacillus sp. 01T422
CATGACATGTGCCTTCTATGATGACCTGCGGGAGCGCATGACGAGTTTGCTCGTTTATGGCATGAATTTCGCCATGGTGTCGCTGCCTGACGGAGAGTGCGCGGCTATTGGTTCTTGGGATCCGTTGAGAGGTTTTGATTGCAGGGAGCAGGTGCAGCAATTTTTTGACGAGCTGGCAGGTGTTGCTGAACCGTATCGTCAGGATGGCTTGGCAATAACGATCCTGCAAACTGGCGAGTGCCGCGGCTTCGATCAACTGAATGCCCAACTTGCCCAACTGGGGGAATGGAGCCATCTGCGTGTGGTTCGCGGCATCGGGCAGCGCATTAGGTATATGGAGCTGGAGGCCGAGTCTCAGGTTCCTGACAGCTCCAAAATCAGTTTGCTTTTCTGCGCGATTAAACAGCATATGTATTTCAGGGCGTATTTGAATTATCAAACGGCGGTTGGAGAACTGGAGGGATTGCTGCTAGCGGGCCGACGAAGTTCGAACGCGCAAACGCGGCGGGCTATTCATCTATACATGGTGCAGGCACTGGGAGTCGGAGGTGCTTATGCTTATGATGCCGCGCGGTCAGAGTCAGAAGTGATCAGGGRGCTGAGGGAGATGGGGGAAAGTAAGCTGAGAGAGATCAAGCCCAGGGAGCCGGTCACGTCGGATCTGATCGAGCAGGTCGTCAAGTATCTCGAGCAGCATTACATGGACGATATCGGGATAGGTTCGATTGCCCAGCAGCTCAATGTGTCTGCCAACTATTTAAGTATGTTGTTTAATAAAAAAACAGGTACGCCATTCGTTAAATATTTAACGAATATTCGCATGCTGAAGGCCAAAGAGCTGCTCCTCAATACGAATTTGCAAGTGAAGCAAATCGCGGAGAAGGTTGGCTACTACAGCACGCGGCATTTTACCAAACTATTTGTGGAGAACTGTTCCAGCTATCCGTCGGATTATCGAAAGAGTCATGTCTAGTCATATGAATTGCGAGAACTTGCGATACTGCTGAGCCGACATGCCTTCCCACTTTTTAAAAATACGACTGAAATAGTGAAAATCATCATAGCCGACTTCCATCGAGATTCTTTCGATTTTATTATCCGTTTCGCGCAATAGCCGCTTAGCCTGCTGATGCCGGACGGACTGCAGGTATTTATTAGGGCTCATGCCCAGCATATCTTTAAAAAGCTTACTCATATAGTCTTCATGAACGTTGATGAAAGCGGCCATATCGCCATTGGTCCACTTTTTTCGGTAACCCGTTTTGAGTTCATGAGCTAGATGCTGTAAGCTTTCTTGATATTTCGGGTGAAGCGTACGATTGGTCTCGGCTTGATGCCGGATAAGCAGCGTGAGCATTTGGAGCATCAGCCCTTTGGAAACCATTTCGAAGCCTTGTTTCTGCTCGGTCATTTCATGGATGGTCGCCTCCATCAGTGAAACGACGGCAGGAGGGAGCGAGATAGAGTACCCGTATGGAAACAGAGGTGTCCCATCGATAGAAGGCATCGCGCAGAAACAATCCACGAGAGGATTGCTTTCATCCACGACAATATCCCCTTGCTTCACGCGCAGGTCGCTGAAGAAATCGAAATGGATCCCGAGCAGATGAACATGCGGCGCTGTCAGCACTTCGATGGTGTGATACACGTTAGCTGGTATAAGCAGCAGCCTTCCTGCCGGAATCAGCAGCGATCTCCCCATTAGAGTAGCCAGCAGTTCGCCTTGAATGACATATAGAAACTGATAATCGTAAATGCGCCGCGCCCATTTGAATTGAGGAGTTCTTTGGTGCAGTTGAGCCCAATGCACGCTAGGCGCGAGCTCGCGATATGTACTAGGCCGAATCGGGGATATGTCGGTCAATGTCATCACCATCCAATGGATAGACTGAGTAGACGTTCGGTTCCATTTTATCACAAGGCTTGTTCGACTTTTGTAGAAACTTGGCAGGATGATTTGTGGTTCTTATTGTATCTTGGAGGGTAATTTAAGGGAGGATGAACTCAAAAAATTTGGCGGTGGTATGATGTTTTCTGTCCTGAAAAGGTTTCTAATCGGTGAGCCTTTGAAATCAGCCGAATTAGGGGAGCAAAAGCTGAATAAAACAAAGGCATTAGCGATCCTGTCTTCTGATGCCCTATCATCGGTAGCTTACGGACCTGAACAGATTCTAATTGTGCTAATCACAATAAGCGCCGCGGCTCTTTGGTACTCGGTACCGATCGGCGTGGGTGTGCTCATTCTTTTATTGGCTCTCATTCTTTCTTATCGGCAAATTATTTTCGCCTATCCCCATGGGGGCGGAGCGTATGTCGTTTCGAAGGAGAATTTGGGTGTGAACGCAGGCCTTCTCGCAGGGGGCTCCTTGCTGGTGGATTACATCCTAACGGTGGCGGTCAGCATCTCGGCGKGGACAGACGCCATTACTTCGGCCTTCCCGTCGCTTCATCCCTATAATGTGAATATTGCTATTCTGCTTGTTATCGCCATAACGATACTGAATCTCAGAGGGCTCACCGAGTCCGCTTCCATCTTGGCCTACCCCGTCTACTTATTTATTTTGGCCTTGTTTATATTAATCTGTGTAGGTTTGTATAAAGGGGTGACAGGAACAGTCTCACCTGAGATGYATGCTCCTTTGGGGACACCGGTTGCCGGGATTACATTGTTCTTGTTATTAAAAGCTTTTGCATCCGGCAGTTCGGCCTTAACAGGTGTGGAAGCTATCTCTAATGCAATTCCAAACTTCAAAGAGCCAGGACCGAAGAATGCCTCCAAAACCTTAGCGGCTATGGGCTTGTTGCTTGCCATTTTGTTCTCGGGCATCGTGTATTTGGCTTTTGCCTACGGCATCGTTCCCAAAGCTCAGGAAACAGTAGTTTCGCAGATTGCCTCCCAAACATTTGGGAGGAATTATATGTACTATATCATCCAAGGCACCACCGCAATGATCCTTGTGCTTGCCGCGAATACTGGGTATTCGGCCTTTCCGTTGCTCGCTGTTAATTTGGCCAGGGACAAATATATCGCTAGAATGTTTACGATCAGAGGGGATCGATTAGGGTACTCGAACGGGATCATTTTTCTGGCGGTCATGTCAATCATCTTGATTATCGCTTTCAAAGGCAGGACGGAACATCTCATTCCGCTGTATGCCGTTGGTGTATTTATCCCCTTTACGCTCGCGCAAACCGGGATGCTGGTGAAGTGGGTACGCGAAAAGCCCAAGGGCTGGATCGTTAAACTAACGATCAATTTGATTGGCGCGTTGATTAGCTTTACCGTAATGCTGATCTTTTTTATCACCAAGCTGGGGCAGGTATGGCCTGTGTTTATCTTCCTCCCCTTGATTGTTTATACGTTCCATAAAATCAAAAAGCACTATGAGGCTGTCGGTGAGCAGCTCCGAATCACGACATGTGAGCCTTCCGTCGAGATCAAAGGCAATGTGATGATCATACCTGTCGCGGGAATTACACATGTCGTGGAAAATTCGATGAATTACGCCAAATCGCTGGCGCCGGACCAGATCATTGCTGTGTATGTGGCCTTTGATCGGGAAGCCGAGAAGCAGTTCCAAGAGAAATGGGAGTGTTGGCAGCCGGATGTGCGGTTAGTCACGCTGCATTCTCACTACCGAAGCATCATTCAACCGTTGACGAAATTCATCGATACCGTGGAACATAAGGCGAATGAGTCGAACTTCCGGGTAACGGTCTTAATTCCGCAGTTTATTCCCAAACGGAACTGGCAGCACATTCTCCATAATCAGTCGAGCTTGCTGATCCGCGCGTTTCTGCTATATAGGCGGGATCTCATCGTGACGACGGTGCCGTATCATTTGAAGAAGTAGATGTTATTAAAGTACAGGAATCGGCGGTAATGCGCTATTTCTGTGCTTTTTTAACATATAAGAATGAGTTTAGGGGCTACCACGGGTCATCCCGTGGTGCCATGGGATGCTTCGTTGCACTTTGTGCAATAGGAGAGCGGTCTTTTGGTTGCAATCGCAGCCCTCGTTGCACAAAGTACACTCATTTTGGCGCTGTTGCCCGAAGAGAGCGGTTTATAGCCCGTTATGTTGTACTAAGTACAATATAGGGGAGTGCGGAGGGCTAAATGCGGTTATAATATTGCACAAAGTACAACATAGGGATTGCAATCGAGATATCGGCAAGTGGAGATGGAGCTCGTTCGTCGTTGACGGAGGATGAGGTAGAGGTAGAGGTAGAGGTAGACATCGTCCATGAGGACGGTGTCTTTTTAATTTCTGGGATGGTGCGGTTGCCCTACATCGTAGGGCTCCCTGTTTTGATTGTTTTCCCAAAGTGGTGCTCTCTCTGCACCCGTCGGATGAACGCTTGTAGTTCCTGCTTAGTTTCACATACGGCTGCATGCTCCAACCAAAGGAAAAACCTTTTTTTACATATGGCAGAAGCATGCAGCGGAAAGGTCTCTCTTGATTTAATAACATAGAGTCCAGAGGGAACATTCTTCCAAGGCGCCGTGAAATTCATGCGGATAGATAACCTTGATCGTTTCTCCCAATCTTGCTCCTTTTGTTTATTACGTATAGACCTATACATGTTCATGATCACGTAATGCTCGGAGATTTCAGTCCATTTGGCATAACCAGCTTGCTGCGCTTTTTGAATAATTTCTGTCTTCTCCTTACAGAACCAGTACCCGGCAATAACAGGGAAGCGGTTAGCCTCTTCTAGCCATAAGACACCGAACCACTCGTAAGTTAAGCGGATCGGATTTAACGCATCGGGGATTAACCCTAAATAATAACGGGGAGCGGTAGCCATCGTCATTTCTCCTTTGCACGTAAGACCTGTCAGAAATAATGTGTGTGTTCTGCTCTTCAATTGTAAGGGTGGGAGTAATAAAAATGGGGTAAATAAAAGGGGGGTAACCTATAAAAAAACGATAAAAATGGCGTAAATGGAAGAAAAGCGAAGCTTGGATAGCGATAATGCATGCTTTGATTAATTGGAAGCGCACCCATTAGTCATTATGCCATTAAAGAGGTCGCGGTACGTTTTACAGGCTGAGCTCCAGGGCGTAAGATTCAGAGCATCAACTTCACACAAGTTGATAACGCTGAGTCCCCGCAAGGGGAACGGGGGAACCAATAGAGGACGACAGTGGATCAACGTCTTCGTGGGGTGAATCCAAGGCAAGCTCCAGCTTGCCAAGGTAGGGCGCTTCCAAGCCCGAATCCGACAGCTAACCTCGTAGGCGAATTGGGAGAGAGCCAACGTTCTATCGTGCTAATCACAGCTCGTATCTACAAGCTGCCATGAAGCCCGAGAGCAGAGAGTCTCTGCTCACAGGCTTCTTTTTGTTGTCCAAAAAATGAGGAGAGTGAATCTAGTAATGGTTCCCGAATGCAAGATTACCCGAATTGAATGCTACCGCTTTGATGATGAGTTATCCGACAAATTGCTGCCTGGGCATGGCCGCGACTGCCATTGTGGTATCCTTTCCATCTCAACAAGTCTGGGGACATGTGGGTTAGGGGATTATGCAATTCCTTGCGGCAACCTGAAGGGGGATCTCGTTCAATGGGCTGTTGTCTTTCAGAAGCTCAAAGGGCTTTCCCTTGAGGACGGTTTGGAATATGTCCTTCAGAAGAAAGAGGCATGGGGGGAAACAAGGACTCATGTCATGGAGTCGGCATTAACGGACTTGTCTGATAAGCTTCAACATCGATCAATAGGCAAAAAAGAGCTGGATGTTCTATCGAATAGGTCCTATATCTTTGACCATTCAGAGGCTTATGTCTCTTTCTAAGCAGGCATTTTTATGCTTTTTTTATATGCACGCTATAGATTCTTTACCTCATTTTTATACAGTTCGGCGTTACAATGAGTCAGGAAAGGAAGCGATGAACGTCATGCAAAGCGATTTGCTGCTGATAGCTGCGCCGACCAAGGCTGGCGAGGACTTTATGAAGCAAATAAAGTTGAGTGGCTTCCCTTATATTGCATTAACCAACAATAAGATGGAAAAACTCAAGCTAGAAGGGCAGGGAATGAATAAAATCATCCAAGTGGATACATCGGTACCGGGTAAATCTACCCCTATCATTCCCGATTATCCGATCGGAAGCATTATTTTGTTCGAAGAGAGCTTGACGTTATGCTGCCGCTATATTCAAATATGCCGCAGTTGGACTTCAGGGCCTATCTATGTGATAACCCAAAGCGTAAATCCCAGATTGATTTACAAAGTGTTAGGCGCTGACTATGTTATTTATTCTAAAAACGGTGATGTGAAATTTCTATTATCATCTCTATTACAAACAAATAAATTAGGTTCTGTCTGATTTGAAGGAGGTGCGTTATGTACAACGATGTGACGATGATTTTATTAATGGCATTAACTTTCCTCGGGTTCTGGGGATTTATGAAATTTTGTGAAAAAGCGTAAGCTGATGCTTTCGATGCAAGTTTTTGAATGAAAACTTATAGGAGGCAACCAAATGATTGTAATTGGACTAATTGCGCTAGCTATCATGGTGTATCTCGGTTTTGTTTTAGTAAAGCCCGAGAAATTTTAATGGATAGATTAGAACTTATGTAAGCAGGGGGAGAACCTACTATGGGTATGGGATTGTTGCAAGTAGTCATCACGCTGGTGATTATCATGCTTTTGGTGAAGCCAGTGGGTAGTTACTTGGTGAAAGTATTTGGTTATGAAAAGAGTGGCCTGGATCGTGTGTTTGGTCCCTTCGAGCGAGTGTCCTATCGCTTAATGGGTGTTAAAGAAGAAGAAGCGATGGGGTGGAAGAAGTACTTAGGAGCTGTATTAATTGTCAACTTTGTCATGATGATCCTGATGTACGCTGTGTTTCGGCTTCAAAAGTATCTACCGCTTAATCCCGATGGGATCGGTAACGTATCTCCCACAATCGCTTTTAATACAGCTATTTCCTTTATTACGAATACGAACTGGCAAGCTTATAGTGGTGAAAACACACTATCCTACTTCTCTCAGATGGTAGCCATTACGTTCCCGATGTTTACGTCGGCGGCAACCGGGTTCGCAGTAGCTGTGGCTTTCATCCGTGGATTAGTTGGCCGTCAAGATAATCTCGGAAACTTCTACGTGGATATGACTAGAGCGATTACTCGCGTATTTCTGCCGCTTAGCTTCATTGTCGCTTTAATTTTAGTCTTTCAAGGTGTTCCGCAAACCCTGCTGGGAGCAGTTCAAGCGACAACGATTGAAGGGGCTGAACAAACGATTACTCGCGGTTTAGTTGCTTCTTTGGAATCGATTAAGCATATCGGCACCAATGGCGGCGGATGGTTCGGCACGAATGCGGCACATCCCTTTGAAAATCCAACGCCGATAACCAACATGATCCATATTATTTGTATGATGCTGCTGCCTACATCGCTAGTGTATGCATTCGGATTAATGATTAAAAACAAAAAGCAAGGCTGGACAGTTTTCGCTGCTATGGGAATCATMTTCCTGGTTATGCTTTCCACGGTGTTCTACGCGGAGTACAAAGGTATTTCTGCCGTAGATGCGCTTGGTGTACATGGCAATATGGAAGGCAAGGAAGTTCGCTTCGGATTATCCGAAACAGCGCTTTTCACAACCGTTACTACAGCAGCTACAACAGGCAGTGTTAATGCGATGCATGAGTCGCTTACACCGCTAGGAAGCATTGTTCCTTTTGCGGAAATGATGTTGAATAACGTTTTTGGAGGCAAAGGGGTCGGTTTATTAAATGGGCTGCTCTATCTCATCTTGTCCGTGTTCATCTGTGGACTGATGGTTGGACGTACGCCAGAATTTATGGGCAAAAAAATTGAAGGCAAAGAAGTGAAGCTGGCTGCGATCGCGATTCTGACGCACCCGCTCATTATTCTAGCACCGACAGCTTGGGCGCTGATTCGCCCTGAATCGGTTACATCCATAGCGAATCAAGGCATGCATGGCCTATCTGAAGTCCTCTACGCGTTCACCTCAGGTGCTGCTAATAACGGATCTGCCTTTGGCGGATTGAGCGCAGGAACGAACTTTTATGCGATGAGTATTGGCTTGGTTATGTTAGTAGGCCGGTACATCTCGATCATCGCCATGATTGCTATCGCAGGTTCACTTGCAACCAAACGTGTGGTACCAGTTACTACAGGTACACTTCGGACCAACACACCTTTATTTATGGGGATTTTGATCATGATTATTTTAGTTATCGGTGCTCTAACGTTCTTCCCGGCGCTGGCATTGGGGCCGATTGCTGAACATTTGGCAGCGCGTTAAGGATAGACGTAATAGAGAGGGAGGATTTACATGGCTGTGGAACGTAAAAAAACATTATCAAAAGAAATTGTCAATCAAGCTATCGTGGATTCATTCAAGAAGCTGAATCCAGCGGTAATGATTAAAAATCCGGTTATGTTCGTGGTTGAGGTAGGAACCGTCATAACCTTGCTGCTATCATTTGTACCTGATCTATTTGGCTCGACTGAAGTAGGCAGGGCTTATAATATCGCAGTCTTCCTGATTCTGCTCTTTACACTGCTTTTCGCTAACTTTGCGGAAGCACTGGCGGAAGGGCGCGGTAAGGCTCAAGCCGATTCCCTGCGGAAAACGAAGTCCGATACGAAGGCTCGTCTGGTTCAAAAGGACGGCTCTTATAAGGAAGTGTCTTCTACGACGCTTCGTAAGGGCGATATCGTTCGCATTGAAATCGGTGAAATCATCCCTTCCGATGGGGAAATCATTGAAGGGCTAGCCTCCATTGATGAATCAGCGATTACAGGTGAATCCGCTCCGGTGATTAAGGAAGCGGGAGGCGACTTCTCCTCGGTAACTGGCGGTACGCGGGTAGCATCTGACTATATCGTTGTCAAAGTGACGACCGATCCAGGTGAATCATTCTTAGACCGTATGATTGCACTCGTTGAAGGAGCCAAACGGCAAAAAACGCCCAATGAAATTGCTTTAACGACGCTGCTTGCCGTACTGACGTTAATCTTCCTGATCGTCATTATGACGATGGTGCCAATGGCACAGTATTTGAATGTTAAATTGGAAATATCCACGCTGATCGCGCTGCTGGTTTGTCTCATTCCGACAACAATCGGCGGTCTCTTATCCGCGATCGGTATTGCCGGTATGGAC
Source organism: Paenibacillus sp. 01T422 (assembly GCF_056398785.1). NCBI lineage: Bacteria > Bacillati > Bacillota > Bacilli > Caryophanales > Paenibacillaceae > Paenibacillus > Paenibacillus sp. 01T422. The sequence goes on from NZ_JBFTQB010000004.1 coordinate 9,152, forward strand.
CGTGTAACGCAGTTTAACGTGCTGGCGATGTCCGGTAAAGCGGTTGAAGCCGCAGGCGACATTGATACGATGATTTTGGATAAAACAGGAACCATTACCTTCGGGAATCGGATGGCGGCTGAGTTCGTTCCTGTCAATGGTCTGACGGCCAAAGACGTCACGTTTGCTTCCCTGCAAGCTTCAGTGAAAGATGAAACACCAGAAGGACGCTCCATTGTTGAGCTTGCCAATAAACTTGGCGAATCATGGCAAACGAATGCGTATGAAGGTGCGGAAGTCGTGGAGTTCACGGCTGAGACGCGTATGTCAGGGCTTAATCTCGTAGGCGGTTCAAAGGTTCGTAAAGGTGCAGTTGACGCAATTAAAAAATATGTAACAGCTTTAGGCGGCAAAATTCCAAACGATTTAGAAACGATTACGAACCGAATTGCCAAGGCCGGAGGCACTCCGCTTGCTGTAGCGATTAATGAGCGAATTTATGGAGTTATTTACCTCAAGGATACCGTAAAACCGGGCTTGAAAGAGCGTTTTGCCGAGCTGCGTGCAATGGGTATCAAAACCGTGATGTGTACAGGGGATAACCCACTGACAGCTGCCACGATCGCGCTTGAAGCGGGTGTAGACGAGTTCATTGCAGAGGCGAAACCGGAAGATAAAATTGCTGCGATTAAAAAGGAACAGCAAGAAGGCAAGCTCGTGGCGATGACAGGCGACGGAACGAATGATGCTCCTGCACTGGCACAAGCGGACGTAGGTCTGGCGATGAATTCAGGTACTATGGCTGCGAAGGAAGCCGCCAACATGATCGATCTGGACTCGGATCCAACCAAATTGCTTTCCGTTATTTCCATTGGGAAACAGCTGTTGATTACGCGTGGAGCTTTAACGACTTTCTCCATTGCCAACGATATCGCCAAGTACTTTGCGATCATTCCTGCGATGTTTATCCTAGCTATGCCGCAGCTGCAGGCATTGAATATTATGAATCTGGCATCGCCGGAATCAGCTATTCTATCTGCTTTAATCTTTAATGCCATTATCATTCCGCTGCTGATTCCAATAGCGATGAAGGGCGTTAAATATCGCGCGATGTCAGCGGATCGATTATTGTCCCGAAATGTGCTGCTATATGGTATTGGTGGTGTCATCGTACCTTTCATTGGGATTAAAATCATTGATATGGTACTTCACGGGCTGAATATCGTTTAAAGAGAAAGAGAAACGAGGAGATAGCGTCATGAAATCGGTTTTTATAGCAATTCGTGTATCTATATTGTTCATGATCGTTTGCGGGCTCATCTATCCGCTTGTTACGACAGGTGTAGCTCAAGTCTTATTCCCCAAGCAAGCGGATGGAAGTCTTATTGAATCTGGCGGAACTGTAATCGGCTCGGAATTGCTGGCTCAAAACTTCGAGTCCCCTAAGTTGTTTCATCCAAGGGCATCTACAGCCAAATATGATCCGACAGCTTCTTCCGGCTCCAATACGGCGGTAGCTTCAAGCGATTATGCAGCTTCATTGGCCGAGAAGATTGATGCTTTGAAGAAGGAAAATCCTGGGCTTACTGATATTCCTGCTGATTTAGTAACGATGTCTGGTTCCGGCTTCGATCCAGATTTGTCACCGGAAGGGGCCAAAGCCCAAGTGCCTAGAATCAGTAAGGAAACAGGAATTGCAGAGAACGTGCTTAACGGACTCGTTGATCAGTTTACAAAAACCAGACAGCTCGGTATTTTCGGTGAGCCTAGGGTGAATGTGACTGAACTGAATATAGAGCTGCTAAAACAAGTGAAATTGTAAGCAGCTGACAACCACTCTCGATAGGTCGAGAGTGGTTTCTGCGTCATTTTGAGGAGAAAGGAGAGGATGCTGAATTGGATGGTTTCAAAAGAAAAACGCCGGAAGAGATTCTATTATCCATCTCCAAACTGCATCGCGGGAACCTGAAAATATATATTGGTGCGGTCAGCGGCTCAGGAAAGACGTACCATATGCTGCGGGAAGGGCATAATCTGAAGCAGCAAGGGATTGATGTGGTTATCTGTGCGGTATCTACCCTGCAAAGGCCGGAAACCGTGGAGCAATTAGGAGATTTGGAAAGAGTGCCGAGCATTCATTGGACGAAAGATGGCGTTGAACAGAAGGATTTGAATCTGGACGCGTTAATGGAGAGAAATCCGGAAGTTGTTCTCGTCGACGGGCTGGCCCATCTTAATCGACCAGATGCCCGTTTGCCCACACGTCTAGATGATATCAAGTTTCTGCTTGCTAACAATATTAGTGTGATCACTACTGTGAATGTGTATGAGCTGGCTGCCACGATGGAAGTCGCACATAAGTTGACAGGTATTGAAGTGGGGCACTGTGTGCCTTCAGATACACTGGAGCTGGCCGATGAGGTGCGATTAATTGATGCAACGCCAGAAATGATTCTTAATCGACTGGAAGAAGGACATCTCAAGGGTAATAAAGATTACACCTTATTCAAGCGAGGCAACTTAGGCGTATTAAGAGAACTGGCCTTGCGGCTTGTTGCAGAGGACGTGAATGATTCGCTGGAAGCCCATCGTGAGCAGATGGGTATTCTGGGGCCCTCAGGGGCAACAGAGCGCATTCTGGTAACCGCCCAATATCATTGGAACGGTTCCATTTATGTGCGCAGGGGCCAACAAATCGCGAAGCGGTTGAACGGTGATCTTCATGTTGTGACCCTGCGTAAATTCAATAAAACGCTCTCGAAGGAAGCGGCCGCTTTCCGAAGATCGATCATGAAGCTTGTCGAGAAGGTTGGCGGCAAATTTGAGGAGCTGCCGCTGCGAAGGCGTCGCTGTATTCCTAAGGCTTTGGTTAGTTATGCGATTCATCATAAAGTAACTCGTATTGTCTTAGGGCATTCCAAACAAAGCAAGTGGCAGACCTTTTGGCAAGGATCAGTGATCAATGGCATTTTGAAAAGGGTAAAGAATATCGATGTCTTCCTGGTTGCTGATCGCGCCGCTCGGGATGGGGAACGCATTCTCCCTGCCCACATGCAGGTGTCGAAGGAGCCGTACAAATATAAACGTCTGAGCAAGCAAGAGGTTCAAGCGAAAATTGAGAAAATCAAACGTGGCAGGTTCAAGGTCTATATTGGAGCCGCCCCAGGCGTAGGGAAAACGTACACCATGCTGCGGGAAGGCAATGATTTGCTTAAGAAAGGCATCGATGTGAAGATCGGGCTGCTTGAAACGCATGGTAGAAAAGGAACGATCGAGCAGATTGGGGAGCTAGCCGTTATTCCGCGGGCAGAAATTGCCTATCAAGGTGTGAAGCTTGAGGAGATGGATACGGAAGCAATTATTAAAGCGCGGCCTGAAGTCATTTTGGTGGATGAATTAGCTCATTCGAATGTACCTGGCAGTAAATATAAAAAAAGGTACGAAGATGTGCTGGATATTTTGGAAGCCGGCATATCGGTCATTGCAACGGTAAATGTGCAGCACTTGGAGAGCTTGAACGATGCCGTTGAGCAAATTACCGGCATTCGGGTTCGTGAAACGGTGCCTGATAGCATCCTTCGGGCAGCCGATGAAGTGCAGTTAATTGATGTGGCTCCTGAAGCTTTGCAGCTTCGTATGAGGGAAGGCAAGATTTATGCGATGATCAAGGTGGATCAAGCGTTGAATAACTTTTTCAAAACTGGTAACCTGATCGCTCTGCGAGAGCTAGCCTTACGTGAAATTGCTGATGATGTAGATGAACGTTTGGAATCTATGGAGCGCAAGAATTCCCTTCGAGGTCCATGGCGGAGAAAAGAAGTGATTTACGTCTGTATCACAGAAATATCGCAAGCGGATCGCCTCATTCGCCGTGGATTCCGAATCGCGCATCGGCTGAAAGCGGCTTGGTATATAAGCTTTATAGCCGTGGGGAATCGCGAGCAATGGAAGACTAAGCTAGAAACGTTAGAGAAGCTGACGGTTAGGCTCGGGGGCGAGTTTGTGTATCAAGAAGTGATGAGCCGTAAAGCCATCCCGGCCGTGTTTGCCTCTCAAGCAAGTTCGGCGGGGGCCACGCAAATTATTGTATGGAAAGACGCTATAGTCAAGAAGCTGCTGCCGCTTGCATCCCAAATGGATGTGCTCATTGTAGCTGATTACGACTTGTGGCAATCCGCAGGAAATAAGGTAAAATGAGAGCATGATGAATAAAACAAATAGTTGGATGAGATGGAAATCATACGCGATTACAGCTCTTTTTATTGCTGTGATGACCTTATTTTTAAAAGCTTTGAGTGACTTTTTAGGCTTGGTGAATGTCTCTCTTTTCTATCTGCTTCCTGTTCTTTTTAGTGCGGTGCGCTGGGGGAGAGGACCCTCCTTTTTTGCTGCAGCCATTGGCGTTTTATCCCTAGATTTCTTATTTGTCCCTCCTGTGTTTAGTCTCACGGTTGCGGATTTACGCTATTTGATCTCATTTCTTGTTTTTATATCGGTTGCCGCTCTTACAGCAAGCTTGGCTTCGAAGCTTCGCAATCAGATCCATCAAGCCCAGCAGAAAGAAGCCAGTACAGCTGCGCTGTATGCACTAAGCCGTAAGATTACGGCCATTTCGGATTTAGAGGTACTTCTCAATCAAATTGTACTGCATGTCTCCGAAGCGTTGAACGCAAAAGCTGCTATTCTATTGCCGAACCCCAATGGGGAGCAGCAGGTAGAAGCTTATTCCAAGGACGGGACCGAGTGGGCGACAGAAGAATCCCACGTGTCTATCGCGACTTGGGTCTTCAATCATCATACTAGCGCGGGGCGTGGCACACATTCGTTGAGGGAATCATCCACACTTTACGTTCCCTTCGAGACTGATCGTCAAGTACACGGTGTCTTAGCTGTGTATGTCGGGGACCGACCGTTAATGGAGATGCCGGAGCTAATTCGCATCATCGAAGCACTCTCGGATCTGGTGGCTGTTGCGATTTCCCGCGTCAAGTTGGCTAATGAAGCGAAGGTGGCGCAGCTGACAGCCGAATCTGAGAAGCTGCGGACCGCGCTGCTGGATTCCCTGTCTCATGAGCTGCGAACACCATTAGCTACCATCATAGGCTCTGTTACGGGGCTGCTGGAGAGCGAAGCTGTATTTAGTGCCGAAGACCGACGTGAGCTGCTGCTAACTATTCGTGAGGGGTCAACACGGATGAATAGGCTGGTAGGCAACCTGCTGGGCATGGTTCGGATTGAGAGCGGCATGCTGCGCCTAAATAAGCAGTGGTGCGGGATCGAGGACATTGTCGGGGTCGCGCTTGCCCAGCTGAAGGATGCTTTGCAGCATAGAAGGCTGAGCATTCGACTTGCGTCGGACCTTCCCTCCGTTCCGCTGGATGATGTGCTGATCGAACAAGTGCTGATTAATGTAATCAGCAATGCCATCAAATATTCGCCCGAAGGCAGCGAAATCGTGATCGAAGCGGCTCAGCGCCGGGAAATGCTCGAATTGACCATTAGGGATGAGGGAGCGGGCATTGCGGTAGGTGATTTGGATCGTGTTTTCGAAAAGTTCTATAGGGGACAGTTAACCAAACATATTCCCGGTACTGGACTTGGGCTTGCGATCTGCAAAGGCATCGTAGAAGCCCATGGCGGGCAAATCCTAGCACAAAGAAATGAACCCAAGGGAACGGCTATTCATATCAGTTTGCCGTTACAATTCGCTGAGAAACAGGGGGGATGAGCATGACAGCAACTGGGGCGAAAATTTTAATTATTGATGATGAAGCGCAAATTCGCAAGCTGTTGCGAGTTACGTTAAATGCGCATGGCTTCGATGTAACGGAAGCCGCTACGGGACAAGAGGGCTTATTGCAGGCTACAATGGTTCGGCCAGATCTGATTGTGCTAGACCTCGGTTTACCTGATATGACAGGGATGGAAGTCCTCAAGCATATTCGTGAGTGGTCGCAGGTGCCGATCATAATTCTAACAGCCCAAGATCAGGAGCAGGATAAAGTGGCCGCTTTAGACCGGGGAGCGGATGATTATGTGACGAAGCCGTTTGGCATGGGGGAATTTATGGCCCGTATGCGGGTCGCTTTACGTCATATCGCCAAGACGCAAGATGAACCTGTGCTGAAATTAGGGGATTTGGTTATCGATTTATCCCAACGGGTCGTTGAGCTCCAAGGGGAGAAACTCAAGTTAACGCCAACAGAATATGATTTGCTAAAAGTATTAGCCCTCAACGCCGGTCGCGTAATGACGCATCGTCAATTGCTGAAGCAAGTATGGGGCGGTTCACAGTATGAATCCGACAGCCAATATCTGAGGGTATATGTCGGCCATTTGCGGAAGAAAATCGAAGAGGATTCGACTAGACCCCGCTATATTCTGACGGAGCCGGGCATTGGATATCGCTTTGCTTGGCAGGAATAGCACCATCTTGCATAGCCTTACACCACTTGTGGGAAGTTAACGCAAATGAAGTGACACAGGGGGTAAGTAAGGTGACCAAGCTGGATCAGCAATTATCGGTCTTCTCCTTAGGCGGTATTAATGAAATCGGCAAAAACATGTACGTCGTTCAATATGCCAATGACATTGTCGTGATTGACTGCGGCTCTAAATTCCCGGATGAAACATTGCTGGGCGTGGATCTCATCGTTCCTGATATTACCTATTTGCTTGAAAATATCGATAGGGTCCGTGCCCTGGTTATTACGCATGGGCATGAGGATCATATCGGGGGCATTCCCTACATACGGAAACAAATCAACGTACCGATCTATGCAACGCGTCTAACCGTTGGGCTGATTGAAGTGAAGCTGAGAGAGGCCGGCTTGCTAGCCAATACCAAGCTTATTGAGATCACCTCCGATTCCACGATTGAGCTAGGCAGCATCACATCCACTTTTTTCAAAACCAATCATAGCATCCCCGATTGTCTTGGGGTTGTTTTTCATACTCCGGAGGGAGCGGTTGTCCATACGGGAGATTTTAAATTCGACCTTACACCGGTCAATAATCAGTATCCGGATATTCATAAAATGGCGGCCATTGGCTCGAAGGGAGTCATGCTTCTTCTATCCGAGAGCACGAATGCGGAGCGCCCGGGGTATACGCCTTCGGAAAGCCACGTCGGGAAGTATATCGAGGAGGCCTTTCATAAAGCGAAGCAAAAAGTGTTCATCGCCACCTTCGCGTCCAATGTGCATAGGCTGCAGCAAGTCATTGATGCCGCGCAAGCGACGAATCGTAGGTTAGCCTTACTGGGCCGCAGCATGGTTAACGTCGTGAAAATTGCCTCTGAGCTAGGCTATTTAACGGTGCCGGATGGGATGCTGGTGGAAGCGGGGGAGATCGGCAGTCTGGGTTCTGATCGGGTTGCCATTCTCTGTACGGGCAGCCAGGGAGAACCGATGGCTGCATTATCCCGGCTATCCCGCTCGAACTACAGGAATGTAGAGATCCACCGGGGGGACACGGTCATCCTGTCCTCATCGCCGATTCCGGGAAATGAGCGCAATGTCTCCAAGACCGTAGACAATTTATTTAGTCTTGGAGCGGAGGTCATTTACGGCTCAAGTTCAGCGACGGGCATGCATGTTTCCGGTCATGGCAGTCAGGAAGAGCTCAAATTAATGCTGACGCTCATGAAACCGAAGTACTTCATTCCGATTCATGGGGAATATCGGATGCTTCATCAGCACCGCATTCTGGCGGAGTCTGTTGGCGTCGAGCCTGCTAACATTTTCATATTGAACAATGGCGATGTTGTAGATATCAAAGAAGCAGCGGCGACGCAAAGCCGCAAGGTCACGGCGGGCAATACACTAGTCGATGGTTTGGGCGATGTGGGCAATGTTGTTCTGCGTGACCGGAAGCAGCTTTCGGAGGATGGGATCCTTATCGTGTTCCTCCTTCTCAGCAAAACGGATGGCAAAATTCTATCAGGACCCGATATTATCTCGCGAGGATTCGTCTATGTGCGTGAGTCCGAGGATCTCATAGATCGAGCTAGCATTCTGGCCGCGGATACGGTGAACAGGCTGCAATCGGCGCAGGAGCAGTTGAACCAATGGAATGTGCTGAAGATTAATGTGAAAGAAGTGCTCGGGCGTTTCTTTTATGAAAAAACCGGTCGCAGACCTGTCATTCTCACGATTATTACGGAGTTCTAGCCGACCAACCAGACCCGTCAAGATCCAGCTGAGCAACCAGAGCAGCTAGAGCAACTAAACCAAACGTCGTCGAAGGGGAACTACGATCCTCTATTTTGCTGTTAAAGAGGCATAGCGCTAGGCAGAGGGAACTACGGTTCGCTATTCCGGTCAATTTGCCTGAAAACCTGTGTTTCCAGGGCAAATAAGTGCCTGTAGTTCCGCCCGGCAGATGAAATCAGCTGATTTCATCCAAATAACGAACCGTAGTTCCCATAAGCTTCAGGGAAGGGTGCTGCCGCAGGCAGAGGCGCTTCCCTTAGCAGAAAAGACTGTCCTTCAAGTAGATTGCTCTACTTTGGGGACAGTCTTTTCTGTGTTTCAGCTATACAGGCAGCAGCAATACTTTGCCTGAGGTCATGTTGGCCGCGTATTGCTGAATGGCATCTACCGTCTGACAGAGCGAGAACGTTTGGCTAATCTCGGTCTGGATCTGCGATCCGACCGACTTCTTCATAGAGCCTTGCAGCGAGAGCAGCTCAAAGATGGATTGGGTCTTCACCCAGTCGGACGCCCAGAAGCCTGTAATCCGCTTCCGGCGGAAAACAAGATCATCTGCGTTGATCGTTGTTGTGCTTCCTCCCAGGAGGCCGTATTGAAACAGCGTAGAGCCGTCTGGCAGTGCCGAGAGTACGGTACCTGTCAGATCCCCGCCTATGGCATCGAAGCAGACAGTAGCTCCAAGGTCATGAGACTTGCGTTTGAGTTCGGCTTCGAAGGCTGGAGAGCTGCTATTCACGATGTGCTGCCCGCCTATCTCTCTAAGGAGCTGCGCATGCTCGTCTTTGCGGACAACACTTATGACAGCTAGGCCGTTCTCTTTGGCGAGTTTTACCAGAATTCTGCCGAGCGCGCTGGCTCCGGCGGTTTGCACGATCGCTTTGGACTTGTGCTGTTTGGCAATCTTCACCATAGCCATGGCGCTTGCCGGATTGACGAAGAACACAGCACCTTGCTCGTCCGATACGTGATCGGGCAGAACCATGCAGGTCATCGCGCTTGTTTTGGTGTATTGCGACCAGGAGCCGTATACCTCAGATACGAAGGCTACGCGCTTGCCCTTCAGCATACGGGCTACGAGGCTATTGCCCGTTGCAATGACTGTTCCGCAGCCTTCCATTCCGCCAACTGACGGCAATGCGCGTTTAATGCCATAATTACCGGAAAGAAATAGTAAATCTGCGGGGTTAATAGAGGCTGCATGCACCTTGATGAGTACTTCGTTACTGTCTATCTGAGGAATTAACGTTTCGCCGAATTCAATGCCTGAAACTCCGCTGTATGTCTTGATCAGCGCCGCTTTCATCGTTTGTGCCATATGTAAGGACCCACCTATCAGTAGTTGTAATATTAATTAACTAATGTTCACTGTATTATATAATACGCAGTGAACGGGTAGGTTTTGATAACATCAAATTTACACAAAGATTTGGTCAAAAGGGTGCCTCGGGGCACCCTTTTGATGGCGTACAATATGCTTATAGTTGATTCATAAAGCCGTGGGCGATATTCAGGTCGGAGGGCATGAATTTGCTGGTGCCTGATTTAATCAGCCCGGCAAGGACGACACAATTCGAGGCGACGGCACCGCGCATCCATTTCGGATCGAAGGGGGAGTTGTTCTCTAAAGCCGAAACATCTAGAAGAGCCAGTTGTCTTGCAAGTTGGGTAAAGTCGCTTCTTGAGCAGTAGAGATCCTGTTCCAGCTCGATCTGGAAATGGCGCAGATACGACTTCTCGCCACCGGTGTATGCGAACTGCCCCAATGATGCGGGTAAACGGGAGGAGAGCCACTTGATGCATGTGGTTATCTGCCTTTCATATGGATCTCCAAGCAACTGGAATTCCTGATTCAGATCCGAAATGCCGAAAGGAATGAGATAAGGAGCTTCGCACTCCTTCGTGATAATCTGGATGCTGCCGCCTCCGACATTGATCACGTCAAGATGGCTGGGGATATCCGATTCGCTAATTGCTCTTCGCAGCAGCTCCGCTTCTTCTTTCTGACTGATCGTCCGATAAGCAATCCGCAGATTTCGGCAGATCTCCTCCATATGTCCTGAGAGGCGCGGCGATCTTCGCATGGCTTCCGTCCCGAACGCCTCGACGTTTCCTGGGGGCGCACCTTCTAAGTAGGAGCCTTGTGTAGACAGCAAGGACTTCAGCTTATCTTCAATGGATGGAAGGCAGACCTCGCTCTCCAAAAGCTCCCATGTGAGAACATCCACTTGTTCAATGCCAACATCTGATTTCTTGAATACTTTGGCGCTGTGACTGCCCAAATCCAAAATTAATTTATCACTATTCATAAGAGTTCACCTGTTTGTCCCTTTAGTAATGGTTATCGAACTGTGAATCCCTGTTTAGTTAGTTGCCAGTTGATGTATATATGACTTTTCCTTGTAAATAAAGGCCTCAGAAGTCCAATAATAAATGATTAATGTTTTCTATGTCAACCAATTTATGTTAAAAATATGGAAAAAGTTTCATGGAGACCAAATTTCAACAGATTGCATGGTTATCCGACAAAATGGGCTCCCTGAGGCTGGGATGACATCCGCAAAAGAGGCTGTCTCAAAGCTGAACAACCTGCTGTTGGGACAGTCCATGTTGAGGACGCTGTTCAACCGATCGGAGCGTCCTGATAGATCGCACCTCAGGTGACTGAACTGAGTAATCAGCTGCTTGTAAGAACACCGAAAACTCCTTTTATTTTCAGCATATGATCCATTTTTGAAGCAATTAACTGGAATTCCTACCACTAACAAGGTGATATACAGGAACTTTCAGTAGTATCAAGAAGAATTAGCTGGCGTTTCTATTGCTATTTCCTTCTATCGATCGATAGGGCGCAGATTAGCGGTAGATTTCTCAGTTATTTCAGCTGAGAGCGCCCCAATAGATCGCACCTCAGGTGACTGAGCACCTGAAAGGAGGATCCTAGTTCCCCCGCCGCCTAGCTCAACTGTTATTGAGCTGGATCATAAGCGAAGAGGCTATCCCGAAGATCATTTCTGACCTTCGAGACAGCCTCTTCGCTTATAAAACAAATTTATAGCCTACGCCCCAGACTGTTTTTATGTATTTGGGTTCCTTGGGGTTAACTTCAATTTTCCTTCGTAAATTTGTAATATGTACATCGATAGCACGATCGTTGACATAGGAGTCGAAGCCGCGCAAAGCGTTAATCAGATCCTCCCGGCGATACACGCGTTCGGGGTGCTCATACAGCAGCCGAATGAGTTCGAATTCGGAGAATGTCATGTCGATGGGTTCGCCTCGCACATAAAGTGTTCTTTTTTCCAGATTAATGTTCAAATCAACAGGCGGTACAGGAACAACTTGCTGGACAAGCTGGTTTTCAGGTGGATGGGCTTGTTTGAATCGACGCAGAAGGGCTTGTATGCGAGCCTTCATCTCATGCATGCTGAAAGGCTTGCATAAGTAATCGTCAGCTCCTACTGTAAACGCTTCAACTTTTTCGCTGACTTTGGAATTAGAAGAGATGATAATAATGGGAACGGGCGTTAAGCTCCGCAAGGAGTTGCATAAGTCAGTGCCTTCAAAATCAGGAAGCATGAGGTCCAATAGAATAAGATCCGGTTCGAATTCGCGAAGTGCGGCAAGGCCTTCCTGACCATTATGGGCTCTAAGAACTAAGAAGTCCTCTTCTGTCAGATACATACAGACCATTTCACCGATAATATCATCGTCCTCAATTAAAAGCACCCTGTCCAAGTATAAACTCCCMCAAACTAAGTTTATTTGCTAATGCCTTTCATAATTGAACAGAGGGATCATAAGTCCTAACAATTTACGTACTCAACCTATTATAAGGTGTCGAAATTTAAGAGTAAATCGCTCTCATACACTTTTTATCGGGAAATTGTTAGCAAATTGTTAGCGAAACGGGAAGAGAAAACATACCATTTAGGTAAGTTACCTAATAAGTGGAAAGTACAATAGGAGATATTAAGGTTTTTTGTGGAAATTGCTTGTAGGGGGTGTAAATGAAGTGGGTCTTTTGAATAGGTATGGAGTCCTGATTGTAAGTGATTCTAATGATGTGAGAGAGAGGCTGCTGCCCATCTTTCAGCAAGATGAACAGTTCATCATTACGGGTACAGCGAAGCATGGCAATGCCGCATTGGATTGTATGCTTGCTGGGAGACCGGATTTGGTGGTCATCGATTTAGCGATGGCAAACATGGCAGGAATTATGGCGCTTCAACTCATTATGAATCATCGTCCAATTCCTATTGTAGTGCTTAGTACGCAGACATCCGAAGGTGCCATGCAGACCATTCAGGCTATGAGGATGGGCGCTGCGGATTATTTTCATATAGAAATGCTAGCGGGGCAAATGTCCCACGAAACGATGATGACCTATTTCCTGGAACGCTGTAAAATGGCCATACGAAACGGCATTCAAAGCGTGCACGAGTTTCCAGTGAAAACCTTAGGAATCGTGGAAACTGCGTTCTCTGGCTCGCTGCAGGCGAAGCACGACCAGTTCCAAAGACGAATGGATATTGAATTTCATTTGCGTAAAGCGATTGCGAAGGAGGAATTCCATCTCGTTTATCAACCCGTTGTTGACGTGTATACGAACCGGATTGTCGGTCTCGAGAGCTTAATTCGCTGGCACAATGCGTCTTTGGGGCAAGTGCCACCTTGCGATTTCATCCCTGTAGCGGAAGAAAGCGGCCTGATTCATGAGATCGGAGAATGGGTGCTGAGAGAGGCGTGCACACAGAGCGTGAAATGGCAGGAAGCAGGTCTTCCTCATTTATTCATGGCGGTTAATCTCTCCAGGCGCCAGTTCAATGACAGCGGGCTTAGCGCGATGATTCAGAAGATTCTAGAGGAAACTGGCTTACAACCAAAGTATTTGGAGCTAGAAATTACGGAAAGCATGAGCATGGATGTCAA
>NZ_JBFTQB010000005.1:0-34412 GCF_056398785.1 Paenibacillus sp. 01T422
TCCAGGGCCAGGGTACCTTTCCCTCCCATTATAGAGGCATTTCTAATGGAGATATCGCTAGAGATGCTTCGGGAAGCAGGTTTACGTCTTCCGGGTCCAATTGGACAAACGATTGGTGTCGTAGGAGGTATCGTCATTGGTCAGGCGGCGGTCCAAGCGGGGATTGTAAGTAATATTATGGTGATTGTCGTTGCGATTACGGCTATTTCTTCATTCATCATCCCTGATTTCGACATGTCCTCCTCGTTGCGATTACTCCGTTTCCMTATGATGCTAATGGCCGCGTTGTTCGGTATGGTGGGCATTCTGATTGGGCTCATGATCATCGGGGCACACCTGATTTCAATGGAGTCATTTGGCGTATCCTACGGAAGTCCGATTGCTCCCATTCGACTGTCTGATTGGAAAGATGTTTGGATTAGAGTCCCGATGTGGAAAATGAAAAAGCGCCCGCTCTCGACCGATCCAACTCAACTTATCAGACAAGGTGCAAACAGAGAAGGTGAAGATCAACCATGAATACCTATTCGTTTAATCAACTTTCTTTGAAACAATACATCTTCATTATATCTGAAACGCAAATCGGGATTGGTGTCTTGTCCCTGCCAAGTGATTTAGCTAAATCAGCTGGTACTGATGGCTGGCTTGCCATACTAGCAGGTTGGATTTTGTCTATATTGGCAAGCTTATTTGTCATTCGAATTATGGATAAAAACCCCGGAAATACGTTAATTGAGCTACTGTCAAAATATTTCGGCAAATGGATGGGGAAAGGTCTATCGGTTCTTTGGATTCTGTATACGGCATATGCAGCAACAGTGGCCTTGTTTTCAACGATCTATATCATAAAGCTATGGGTCATGCCTGAAATGCAGGATTTTATTTTGATGATCTTGTTTATTGTCCCTATCTATATGATCACGAAGCAAGGTGTCAGGATCATAGGAGTCTCCGCAGAGTTAATTTTTCTAGTCTCAATGTGGATGCCTTTCTTTTTATTCTATACACTAAAGGATTTTCACTGGCTTTTCCTTCTTCCAATCGCTAGAGATGGCTTGATGCCTATTCTGTCTACGGTAAAAACCACGATCTTTTCTTTCCTTGGGTTTGAATTGGCCTTTATTCTATATCCGTTTCTCAAGGACAAACAATCCGCGTCGAAAGGAATTGTGATTGCAAACTCGTTAACCATGGTTATTCTTGTATTGGTTACCGTCATCTGTTATATCAGATTTTCTCCGGAGGAGATCACTGACTATACGTATCCCACGCTCACCTTATTAAAGCTCATCCGATTGCCGTTTTTAGAACGGTTGGAGATTACTTTTCTTACTTTCTATCTACTTATACTTTTAATAACAGTCATTCCGTACCTCTATACAACAGCGTTAGGTGTAACTCAATTATGCGGTAAGCAAGATCATCGAAATGTATTGCGTATCATCATATGTCTCTGGATCCTAATGTCATTCCTGTTCTCTCCATCTTCTTCGCAAGTAGCTCAATTGGGTGTATGGTTTGGGCAGTTAGGTACCTATTTCGCCTTTCTATTACCCCTATTTCTGTGGATTTATGGTTGGCTGTTTCAACTTGCTCGAAAGGGACAAATTCAATGAAGAAGCGGCGCGGTATTTTCATCACTTTGGCAGCTTTATTTGTCATAACGGGGTGCGGTAAGGAAGTCTATATCGAGTCACAACAGTTTGTGATTGCTGCGGGTATAGATTTTGATGAGGAAAAGAAGTTGGTCATGTACACATCATCTCCTGTCTTCAGTGGGGAAGCGAAGGAGAAATATAGAATTACAGCGACGACTGTAGATACGGTACGTGAAGCTAAGAAGAAATTGGACGTGAAAACAAACGGGAAAATTGTAACAGGAAAATTGCAAAGCTTATTGATTAGCAAAAATTCGCTGCGTCAGACCAATATATTGCCTTATTTGGATGTCTTTTACCGCGATCCCAAAAATGAAATTAATGCAAATGTGATTGTGGTTGAGGGAAATGTGAAGGACGTTATGTATACGAATATGAGCGATAAAGGATCATTGGATGTTGTGATCAAACAATTGGTAGAAAGCACTTATCGAAGCAGAATTGCCGTGATAACTACACTGCAGCAATTCCATCAACAGATAATGGATAGCCGAATAACGCCAAGCTTACCTGAAATGAAAGTAGAGAAGAATGAGCTTGTTATTTCAGGAACCACGCTTTTACATAAAGATGGTACCTATGCTACTTCTTTGAACAATCAAGAGAGCTCTCTCTTGCTCTTGTTGCGGCGCGATACGAACAATCCCATACCGTTGACTGTACACCTTCCTCCAGAGATGTTTCATACAGATAATGAAATGTCCTATGTTAGTTTCAATATTAATAACATACATGTTGACTTCAAGCCGAAATTCGATGGAAACCATCTAACAATCGATATCCAGATGAAGGTTATGATCGATTTAATGGAACGTATGTTTACTTTGGACATGGAAAAAATGGGGGGAATACTGGTACAAGCTATTGAACAAGAGCTGAAAAAACAATGTGAGGCTTTAATTAAGAAAGCGCAGGATAATCAAGTCGATCCCTTTGGTTTCGGAATTTATGTATCGGCGTATGACTACAAAGGGTGGATGAAGGTAGAGGAGCACTGGGGCAAAACTTTTTCCGAAGCAACCGTAAATTATTCCCCCAAAGTTGTCATCAAAAATATTGGAGTTGCTGAATGAACAAGTACTCGATGAATCAAATCTCCTTGAATCAATTCATCCTTATTATAGTTGAAAACCAAATTGGGATTGGCATTCTATCCCTTCCTCGCAATTTAGCTGAATCAGCTGGTACAGATGGATGGATATCCATTATTTTGGGTTGGATTGTGGCTATACTGCTCAGCCTAGTTATCATACGAATTATGGAGAAAAATCCCGGGTGTACGTTATTCGAAATATTAACTAAGTACTTCGGAAAGTGGGCGGGTAACAGTTTAGTAATAGGATGGGTACTACTCTACGCATGTATCACAAGTACAATCATGTTTACAGCGGTTCATATCATCAAAATTTGGATTAATCAAGGTACGCCGAACTACATGTTAATGATCCTGTTTGTCATTCCTATCTATATGGTTGCCAAGCAGGGCTTAAGGGGAATCGGACACTTTGCCGAGCTTGTTTTTATTGTTACGATGTGGATGCCTTTCTTGTTGATCTTAACTTTACAGGATACGCAATGGATGAACCTTATACCGATTGGCAAAGAGGGGATTTCCCCCATTCTATCATCCGTAAAATCTACCTTATATTCGTTTACCGGATTTGAAGTGGCTTTCTTCTTTTACCCTTTTCTAAAGGACAAGAAATCCGCGTCTAAGGGAATTGTTTTGGCAAATTCAATAACTATGTTGATCTATATAGCGGCTGTAATTGTCTGCTTTGTTAAATTCTCTAGAGCTGAGATCATGGACTACGTTTATCCCACACTTAACGTATTGAAGTTGATTCGACTGCCTTTTTTGGAACGGCTGGAGATTATATGTTTGCCCCTGTTTTTGGTTTTCACGTTCATGACAATTATTCCTGTACTCTATGTGGCAGCACTTGGAGCAAGTAAATTATTAGACAAGCAGGATCATCGGAATTTTTTGCGAATCATCCTGACCCTATGGATCCTAGTGTCATTCTTTTATATCCCAACTACTTTTCAAATTACTAAAATGGCCAAGATAGTGGAAGTGTTAACTTTATATTTTTATTATGTGTTCCCAATTTTCCTTTGGATCTACGGATGGATTTTTCATTTCGTTAGGAAGGAAGTCAGGCAATGAAGAGGCTTGTTTATGTTTTGGTAATAGGGGCAGTTTGGTTGTTTATGACGGGGTGCGGTAGTACCGCTTATTTAGAAAACCAACAGTTTGTTCTCACAGAGGGCTTAGATTTTGATGAGAACAATAAGCTGGTCGTGTTCACGTCAACGCCTGTCTTCAACGAAGAAGCTACTAATAAATATAAAATCTCATCCTCATTGGCTAATTCGCTGCGCGATTCGAAACGGTTAATTGATAGTAAGACAAGCGGCAGGCTTGCATACGGAAAATCGCAAAATTTGCTAATAGGGAAAAAACTGCTGCAGCAACGTAATGGATATCCGTATTTGGATGTTCTCTTTCGTGATTCCCGAAATGAAATTAACGGGAATGTCATAATGATCAATGGAACAGTAAAAGATGTGATGTATACGAATATGAGCGATAAAGGTCGAGTCGCCAACGTAATCAAACAACTAGTAGATTCTTCCTATGAGGGACGTGTTACCGTGAAGACGACGCTACAAAAATTTCATCAGCAAATGAAAGATAAAGGAATGACGCCCGCGTTAACGGAAATCACATCAGAGAAGAATGATCTCGTGGTTACTGGCACAGCGCTTTTACATCAAGACGGCACCTACGCGGCTTCTTTGAATCTTCAAGAAAGTTCTCTGCTTCTATTATTGCAGCGAGATACGAAAAATTACATACCGTTAACGTTCCACCTACCTGCTAAAATGTTCCATACCAATGAAAAAATGTCCTTTGTAAGTTTCAATATAAAAAAAGCAAAATCTAAGTTCAAGGCGATATTCGAAGATGATCATCTTGCCATCGATATTGCGATGAAGGTTCATATCGATTTGACGGAGCGAATGTTTGAAATAAGCATAGAGGAGGAGAAAAAAAAGCTGGAACAAGCTATAGAAAATGAACTAAAAAAAGAATGCGAGGCTTTGATCAAGAAAGCTCAAAAATATAACGTAGACCCATTTCAGTTTGGCATTTATGTACGCGCGTATCACAATAAGAATTGGAAGAAAATAGAGGATAACTGGGGAGGTGCGCTATCTGAAGCAACGATAAATGTTTCACCTAAAGTAACCATTGAAAGTATTGGGGCTTCTGAATAGAAGCTAAGCGCAACATCAATCAAAAAAGAACCCTAAACATGTTAGGGTTCTAATTTATGATTCTACTTATGAACGAAATTCGCAGCCTATTTCTTCACTTTTCTTCCTACGAACACCCAGTATAGAGTTAAACTCAAAAGGGTGATAAGTACAAGAATGAATATGATATTACTGAACATGGAAGCATCAGGATTGCTTGTCATTCCTAGGAAGCTTGTTCGCATCGAGGAGCGGTCCATCATGGCTGCTGTATAGGCAATTCCGATTGACATCGCGACGCTAAGTGTCAAATTATAAAACCCGACTACGGTTCCTGTTTTTTCTTTATCAATAGTACGTATACAAGAATCAATTAATGGTGCGTACATGAAGGCAAATGAGCTAGAGAATAACACCATGGAGACAACCAATATAACGATCGACGTTTCTCCAAAGAACGCGCCTAGTAATAAGCTTAATACAATACAAGACATTGCGAGTATAATGCATTGTTTGCTTCCCAGATACTTCGCAATTTTTCCGGAAAGAGCCCCGACGATCGTAGCTCCAATAAAGCCAGGAATCATTAATAATGAAATGGTATCTAGCTTCAAGCCATACATCTTTTCGAGCAAGAATGGAAATAAGAAGATATAGGCTAGCTGAACAGAATAAATGACAAAG
This sequence comes from Paenibacillus sp. 01T422, assembly GCF_056398785.1. Taxonomy (NCBI): domain Bacteria; kingdom Bacillati; phylum Bacillota; class Bacilli; order Caryophanales; family Paenibacillaceae; genus Paenibacillus; species Paenibacillus sp. 01T422. The sequence goes on from NZ_JBFTQB010000005.1 coordinate 5,607, forward strand.
GCCACGGCAAGTAAGGAGATAAACTGTACATTTTTGAAGAAGGATATGCCAATAAACGCTTTTGAGTTTTTACTGATATAACCAAGGAATAAAATAACGGCAACAACAAATAAGAGCAGGTAAACCCAATTGAAATCGGATATATATAGGAGCAGAGCGGCTGAAATGATTCCTACTAGGAATAATCCTAACACATCGACATGACTGTTTTTTGCTTCTTCTTTAGGAAGATACTTTAAAATAAATGGAAGCTGTATATGGCGCTAACTCCCTATATTTCGATATGAAACCGAATCAATCTCAGCCTATCGGCGGTTTGAGACCTGACTTTAGTAAACTAGGAACAGGTTCTATTGGTTCCGATGCCACATATTCATTACCTTACATCGTTATTATTGCTGTCGCTGTAGCGATTCTCGTCTGGATTGTGTTCAATAAAACGAAGCTTGGGAAATACATGTACGCGATTGGCGGCAACATCCACGCCGCAGTCGTTTCGGGGATTAACGTTAACCGTTACCTGATTTACATATACTCCATCGCAGGTGCTTTGTACGGATTGGCTGGAGTGCTGGAAGCAGCAAGAACCGGTGGTGCAACGAATAACTATGGAAACATGTACGAGCTTGATGCGATCGCAGCTTGCGTAGTCGGCGGCGTGTCGACATCCGGTGGTATCGGAACGGTTCCCGGCGTTCTTGCGGGGGTATTGATTTTCAGCGTTATCAACTACGGTTTGACGTTTATCGGAATCAGCCCTTACTGGCAGTTAATCATTAAAGGTGTCATTATCGTTGCTGCGGTAGCTTTCGATATGCGTAAATATATGAATTCTAAATAGCAATAGCAACCATTCCACAAAAGACTAACATATATGTTAGTCTTTTGTGGAAAAAGTGCGCAAAAAAAGCCATTTCTAGGAATGGCTTTTTTTCAGTGATGCATCTGGTTGTACATCCGTGGGCGTCGGCTATTAACAGGCCCGCGCGCTTGTTATTGCYTAGACTTGGCCATCTTTGAAAAAATCCCCTTGGCGCAGGGCGTCGATAAACTGCTGCAGCCATTCATAATACTTCTTCGCATGCCGGAGTTTATGCAGATCTTGAAGCGCAAGCTTCCGTTCCTCATCCGTAATGTGCTCTTCAAGGATGAGATCAGTTAACTCAGGAAAAGCCAGATCGATAGCGCCATTCATAACATCAACTTCACGCTGGAGCTTATGCGAGAAGAAGCGCTGAAAGGTACGGAAAAAATCGGTTTCCGCGGCGTACAGCTCTTTTCGATCCTGTTTTTCGTCCAGCTTGTTGACCATCTGGGATTCAACGAGTGCTCTTACGGCGTAGCTCATGTTGCTTTTGCTCATGTTCATATGTAATTTCATCTCGTCGAGCGTCATCGGCCGGTTCTCAAAGAACATAATGCCGTACAACTGCCCCGACGAATGAGTGGCTCCGTATAAGTCCATTGTTTCCGCCATGGCATTAATCATATTTTTTCTAATGCGCAGCCGCCTATCGGCGTTTTCTTCCTTTTGGGACACGACCCGTTCACTCTCCATTACCTTTTATAAAACGTATGTTCAGTATTTCTTGAATTTATCTCTTCTATTATAGCAAAAATAGCGCCGCGAACGCGAATTGAGATTTCTACGCCTTTTACATAATATTTACGTTCGGTTAACAGTCATTTGACACAACGAACTTAAATTCAATGTACAATATTTTTTGTACAGTCAATGGAAAGAGGTGTTATTTCGCGTTTTCGTCTGTAAATTAAAATTATTTTGAATTAAGAAAAATGACAAAAGGGAGAGCATACGGTGAAAATCAATTTTAAATGGAAATCAATGGCGGCTATGTTAGTCGTTACAGGCTTACTTGCAGGTTGCGGTGCAGCAAAGCAGGAGGGAGCGGCTCCAAGCAGCGGCCAGCCAAGTCAGGCGCCTGCGGTGACAGGAAAGCCAGCTGAAATCAACGTATATACGGCGATGGAGGAGGAGCAGATCAAGACTTATCTAACCTCCTTCAAGTCTCAGAACCCAAATGTGAAGGTCAACATTGTACGCGATTCAACAGGAATCATGACAGCGAAGTTAATTGCTGAGAAGGAAAACCCGCAAGCTGATGTTATCTGGGGGCTGGCTGCAACGAGCCTGCTCATCATGGATGATCAGAAAATGTTGGAGCCCTACKCGCCAAAAGGTGTAGACCGGGTACTGCCAGAGTTCAAAGATAAGTCGGATACACCGAAATGGGTTGGCATCGATATTTGGGAGACAGCGATTATCGTCAATACGATGGAGATGGAAAAGCGCAAATTGGCAATTCCTCAATCTTTTGAAGATCTTGCAAAGCCGGAATACAAAGGATTGATCGCAATGCCGCATCCGGCCTCCTCCGGCACTGGATACTTGACCGTGAACGCGCTTAATCAGCTTTACGGGAAAGAGAAATCATGGCTCTACATGGACAAGCTGCATGAAAACATGATGGTGTACACGCACTCCGGCTCCAAGCCTGCTAAGATGGCTGCTTCTGGTGAAGCTCCGATCGGCATCTCTTATGGATATAGCGGTATTGTGGAGAAGAAAAAAGGAGCTCCGGTCGAAGTGATTTTCCCTAAGGAAGGCTCTGGTTGGGATATGGAAGCGAATGCTCTCGTGAAGAAAAAAGACATCAAGCCGGAATCGAAATTGTTCCTCGACTGGGCGATCAGCGACGAGCCGATGAAGGAATACAACAAAAATTACGCAATCTTGAGCATCAAACAAGAGGGTGGTAAACCACCTGAAGGCTATAGCAAAGATCCGGTATCGCAGCTCGCGAAGCTCGACCTTTACCAAGCTGCCCGTGATCGAGATACCGTCCTTACGGAATGGGAGAAGAAATATGGATCCAAGGCGGAGCCTAAAAAGTAAGTTCTCCAATCGGCATCTCACGTATACAAAGGGGCAAAAGGTATGAAGCCAGGTTATTTATCGCTACAAGGCATAGCTAAGCATTACGGAAAACAAATTGCGCTGCAGGACATTTATTTGGATGTTGCCAAACATGAGTTCATCTGTCTCTTGGGACCAAGCGGCTGTGGCAAAACAACACTGCTGCGTATCTTGGCAGGATTGGAACAAGCGGACCACGGGAAATTGGTCATTTCGAGTAAAGATATTACCAACGTGCCAGCAGGGAAACGAAACTTCGGCATGATGTTTCAATCGTACGCGCTGTTCCCTAACTTATCGGTCGGTGAGAACATTGCATACGGATTGCGCAAACGCTTGTCCAAGGCTCAAATCGCTGATCGGGTGGAGGAATTGCTCGAATTGGTAGAGCTGGGTGAGCAGCGTCACAAAGTTCCTGCACAATTGTCGGGAGGCCAGCAGCAGCGGGTCGCACTCGCTAGGGCACTGGCGTTCTCGCCGGACTGTCTGCTGCTTGACGAGCCGTTATCCGCACTCGATGCCAAGGTTCGTGTCAAGCTGAGACGTGAAATTGGCCGTCTGCACCGGCAGTTCGGCATGACGACAATTATGGTGACGCACGATCAGGAGGAGGCGCTGACGATGGCAGACCGTATTGTGGTCATGAATAAGTCGCGTATTATTCAGGTCGGTACACCGAATGAAGTGTATGAAAATCCGAGAACGCCGTTCGTTGCTGATTTTATCGGTGCCGTCAATTTTATCGGGATGGACAAAGATAAGCACGGCGACACGGCGCTCGCGATCCGTCCCGAGCATGTCCAGTTGGTGCGTGAAGATTATGATAAAGGAAAGCAAGGCATCGTGCGAGAGCTTGAGTATCGAGGGACTCATTATCGCCTCGTTGCAGAGCTTCAGAGTACGCAGGATACGCCGTCTCAGCAGCTCGTTGTCATCGACGTGCCTGCAGAATCAATGATTTCCTTAAAGATCAGGATGAACCAGAAGATTTTCTTCTCTTTCCCTCCGAAGCATGTGATTCGGTTTGAATCGTCAGCTGATCTAGCAGCTGCTCAGTGAGAGGACGATGAATATGGACATCTGGTTAAAAAGAATGAGGCCGAATGTGGGCTCTTGGAGTCAAAATATCGTCATGGTCACGATGACAATAGCGCTGTTGATCGCAATCCTTCTACCACTCGGGGAGCTTGTGATGAAGGCGGTCACTGATCAAGAAGGTAAGTTTGTAGGACTGGCCCACTTCGCTCACTATTTTTCGACACCTGCCTTGGTTGCATCGCTATGGAATTCCATCAAAGTATCGACGATGACGACATGTATTGCTGTGACGCTTGGCTTCGGATTTGCTTATGCGCTGGAGAGAAGCGGAATTCGGGGGAAATGGTTTTTCCGGTCTATTGCATTGCTGCCGCTTTTCGCACCTTCCATGCTGCACGGACTGTCGCTTATCTATTTGTTCGGCAATCAAGGGCTTATCTCGACCGGTTTCTTCGGTTTGCTGCCCGAAGTCCGCATTCCGCTCTACGGACCGGTAGGTATTGTTATCTCAGAAGCGCTATATACCTTTCCGCAAGCTTACCTGATGCTGTCTGTTGCACTCAAAAGTGCCGATTATCGGCTATATGAAGCGGCTGAGACGCTCGGCGCTTCTAAATGGCGCACGTTTTGGACAGTAACCGTCCCTGGCACGAAGTTCACGCTAATCGGTACCGTGTTCGTTTGTTTTGTTCTTACGTTCACGGATTTCGGTGCTCCGAAGGTCGTGGGAGGGCAGTTTAATGTCCTCGCGACGGATTTGTACAAGCAGGTAATTGGCCAGCAAAATATGCAAATGGGTGCTGCCGTCGGTGTACTGCTGCTTATCCCAGCCATTGTTTCTTTCGTTGTCGATCGCATTTCCCAGCGTAAACAAAGCGGTTGGTTAAGTGCAAAATCGACGCCTTATCGGATCATAGCAAATAGACGGAGAGATATTTGGTTCTATGCTTTATGTTCCGCAGTGTCGGCAATTATTCTCGGAATTTTTCTTGTCGCCATTTACGGATCCCTGGTGAAAGTATGGCCGTATAACCTGTCCATTTCCTTCGCCCGCTATGAAGGATTATTCGAAGGTGCGGGACCGTTCGCGAACAGCCTGCTCATCTCGTTAGGCACTGCTATAATCGGCACTCTGGCTACCTTTATGCTCGCGTATCTCATTGAGAAATCGCGTGGTTATCTGATTGTGCGCCATGCGGCTTATTTCCTGTCCATGCTGCCATTAGCTCTGCCAGGTCTGGTGCTGGGTCTCATTTACGTGTTCTTTTTCAACAATCCGAATCAGCCCTTTAACGGGATTTACGGTACCATCTGGATTGTCATCCTATGCAATATCGTACATTTCTATTCGGTTTCCTTCTTGACCATGACCTCGTCGCTGAAGAAGCTGGACAGCGAAATTGAGGCCGCATCGGAATCGATGAACGTGCCTTGGTACCGGACGCTGCTTCGGGTAACCGTGCCGCTTTCGATGCCGACGATACTAGAAATATTCATTTACTTTTTCATCAACAGTATGGTGACGGTATCGGCGGTTATCTTCCTGTATGCGCCAGACTTGAAGCCTGCGGCAGTAGCTATCGTTAATTTAGAGGATTCAGGTGATATTGCTCCTGCAGCAGCGATGTCCACACTAATTATTCTGGCAAATCTGCTGGTTAGAACGATAATCATGGGTTTGTCCGGAAAACTGCGTAAGACAACGGAAGGGCTTTTGCTCAAAAAAGACAGTTAGTATTCATATTCGTACAGGAGAGATTCGGAATGCTGGAATTGATAATCAACAAGATACGCTATCCTGTAAAAGGAATTTTATTCGACAAGGACGGTACGCTGCTAGATTTTCTTCAATTATGGGGCAAATGGAGCGAGTTGATGCATCGTCATTATGAGAGCAAGCTCCCTGGCGGGAAAATCGACTCCCTCTCCGAGTTGTGGGGGACGATTCACGACGATGCAGGCCGCATTATCGGCTATAACCGCAATGGGCCGCTTTCGATGGGATCGATGGGTGACCTGCTTGCGATATTGGCCTGGCAGGGCTATCGTCTCGGACTTCCCTGGGGCGAAGCCATGCGGCTTGCGTGGGAGTGCAAGCAGCTAGCTGACGAGGAGATGGAACGGATTCGGCCTGCCTTTCCTTTGCCTGGCATGATTCCATTCCTGAAGCATTGCAGCGAGCTAGGCCTCTCGATCGGCATCGTAACGGCCGATGAGACGCCTGAAGCGATAAAGCATATGGAATGGATGGGCATCCTCCCCTATTTCAAGACAATTATCGGCAACGACCAGGTAGAGCGAGGCAAGCCATTTCCCGATATGGTCGAGAAGGCGTGTAAGGAGCTGGGCTTGCTGCCGGCTGATGTGGCCGTCATCGGTGACACGAACGGCGATATGCAAATGGGGAATTCGGCCGGGGTTGCCGTGACAATTGGAATACTTGGCTCGGATTCGGGACTTGCCAGAGAATGTGTACTGCAAGATGCGAAGGTGACAATCTCCTCATACGCAGAGCTTCATTTGGAGGAATCAAGGCATGACAGGTGAAAGCGGCTGGGGATGGACGCTGCTTATGCTTGCCATTCTGTTCGAATTATCCGGCACCACATCTATGAAACTGTCCGCTGGCTTCACGCATCTATGGCCGTCCATATGGATGTTTGTATTGTACGGCTGCAGTTTCACCTTGCTTAACTTTGCCCTGTCTTACATGAATGTTGGTGTCGCTTATGCGATTTGGTCCGGCGTCGGCATTGTCTTGATTACACTGGTAGGATTTGTCCTGTTTAAGGAATCGATCAATCTGAATCAAATGCTTTGGATGTCGCTCATCGTGATCGGTATCATTGGCCTGAAAATGAGCGGCAATGTTCAATAACAACAACTTAAATTACTTAAAATGAGGAGGTTTTCTCTAGTGAAAAGAATTTTATCGTGTACCCTTGTATTGACGATGATATTCGCGATGTTATCGACCACTGCATTCGCAGAAAAGGATGCTGCCAGCGCAACGGCCACGCCCCCTATTGCATCGATTAAATTTGATAATAATTTGAAGGACGATGCCAATCAAGAAGATTTGAAAGCAAATGGTAATTATAGTTATGTAGACGGTATATTACCCGGGACCAAAGCGCTGCACTTGGAAAGCGGCAATGGGAATTATGTCAGTACGCCGCATAGCTTGAAATTCGGTGACGAGAGTTTTAGCGTATCCTTCTGGTATAAGGGCGACACGAATAATAATCAGGTCATTTTATCGAACAAAGATTATAGTAACGGTTCTAATGCAGGCTGGGCGATTTACACATCCGCCAATTCGGTCAACATGAATTTTGGATTCCCGACCGCAAAAGTAAAAAACATTTCCTTTGGACGCAACACGTTTGATGCTTCTAATTGGCGTTACGTAACATTTGTTGTAGACAGAGAAAAAATGCTCGCATCGTTATATATTGATGCGTACAAAATGGCTGAAACTGCGCTGAGGCAAGGATCATTGGATACATCGAACCCATTAAATATCGGTTCCGATGGATTGGGCAACCTTGGCAGTAATGCATTCGATATCGCTGATCTAATGATTGGGAAAGGCGTCATTAGCAGTGATATCATTCAAGCGAATTATAATAGTTACGCTGGACATAAAGTAGACATGAAAGCACTTAACGACGTAGTAACAGAAGCAAATGCAATCGTAGCAGGAGGACTAGGCAACGGCTTCAGCGAAACCGATTTTAATTATTTGAATAAGGTTTTGAATATCGCAAATTCGGTTGCAACAACGCAAAAAGTAAAATTTTATACACAAGAAACGATCAATTATTATGAACGTGAACTAAGCAACGCCATATTCATCTATCAAAAAAGCAACAAAGTATTAACACCCGCTGACTTAAATATAACGGATAGCAGCGACCCGGAAATCAGTAGTAATCCCGAAACAATCGCACGTGTGGAAGAAGATTATAGAAAAGCCTTGAGAGTATTCCCGCAGGCCGATGTATTGGTGCAGCCTGGTGACATTACCGGCGGTAACAATGCCAATGAATATGTGTGGATGGGTGAGCTAACAAAACTTTATAACAAACTTAAAGCTGAGGGCTTATTTGACACCACGAAGTTATATATCGTAAAAGGCAACCATGATATGAACGGCACCGAAAATTTAATCCCTGTCGGTACGGCAGGCGCATGGAACGAATCTACGAATTCGTACGACAACGATTTTTATAACAGTGCTTATAGGGTAAAGATTAAAGGATATAATTTGATCGGTTTTGACGCAAATATTAACAGCAGTAAAACGGTAGGAAAAGCCACAAATTACCTTAACCAAATTAAAAGCGAAACGGATTATGATCCAACAAAACCTATATTTGCAATGTCTCACTATCCGATAAGCGGTACCGTGTGGTCGTCGGCATGGAGCAGCGGTGCAAGTAATGCTTTCGGTAAATATATTGCCGACAATAATTTCTCACAGGTGTTTTATATGTCCGGTCATACGCAATACGACCCGACCGACGAACGTTCTCTCTATCAAGGTGTGGCTACATATCTCGATTCCGGTGGGTCGAACTATTCCAGTTACATTGATGACGGTCCGTATGGCGGATATATAGAGGGCGCGTATATCAATTATAAAACCGTACCTCGCATCACGAATTTCTTAGAGGTTTATGGCACGAAAATTATCATCAAGCAGTATAATTTGGCGACAGATGAATTTGTAAGCATACCTCGTGTAGTCAATGTTGGTGAAGGCAAAGATGCCTTTACATACAGCAAGAAGGATGTAAGAGAACTTATAGCTCCGCAGTTTGATGAGGGGATTAAGGTTGATTCTCTTAAGAGCAACGAAGTTACTTTTACAATGAAGCAAGCTAATGATGATGTACGCGTTATGGAATATAATGTGGAGCTTATCAACAAGCTCACTGGGGACGTGGACAAATCATTTAACAGTCTTTCGCTGCCCCTAGACAAACCTTTCGATAAGTACAGACAATATAAGTTTACGGATCYATTGCCGAAAACGCCGTATCTACTCAGGGTTTTCGCAGCGGATTCCATGTATAACCGTTCGTCGCAGGAAATTGACATAACAACTACCGGTGTTAAATTAAACAGCATCACAACACCGGCAGCAATTGCCGGAGTGGACAACGGCACAGCGAAGACAGCGGTAGCTCTTGGATTGCCGCAAACTGTGAAATTGGATACCAATGATGGAGCTATGGATGCCAACGTGACTTGGAATGTTGGCGCGTCGAGCTATGACCCGGCTATCAAGACGGCACAAACCTTTACAATAGCTGGAGCTGTTACCTTGCCATCAGGGATGGAAAATCCAGACAACGTAGCTTTGACAACGAGCATCCGTGTAACTGTACTTGGACCGGCGGCAGTTTTTGTTAAGGCGGCAAACTATACTTCATCGAACAATGTACAGAATGAAAATACCAGTGACATTGGTGGTGGAGAGCATGTCGGATATATTGGTGTAGGCTCATGGATGGAATACACCAACATCGATATTCCGTCAACAGGAACATATACCCTGCAATACAGGGTGGCTGCCAATTACACAAATAGATCAATTATCAGTTTTATCGTAGACGGAGTTGCGCAAAAGACGACTGAATTACCGTACACGGGTGGCTGGACAAATTGGAAAACAGTCTCCGAAAAGGAAAAAATTGCACTGACGGCCGGTAAGCATACAATTAGACTTCTGACAATTGGAGACGGGTTTAACCTGAACTGGTTCAAGTTGTTTGCGCCGGATAAGACGCTCGTAAATATAACAGCACCAGCAGCAATCACAGAAGTTCTTAATGGAACAGCCAAATCGGCAGAAGCTCTTGGATTGCCTACCACGGTGGAATTGGTTACCGAGGAAGGAAATATGCAGGCACAAGTAACATGGGATGTGGATGCTACAACCTATGATGTATCCCAGAAGACGGCACAGACCTTTACTGTAAACGGAACTGTTGCCCTGCCAGAGGGTATAGCAAATCCGAATCAAGTGGCATTGACAACAAGTATCAGCGTGAGCGTGCTATCAGTGTCGAAGATGCCTCAAGCGACTTTGACAGGTTTACAGCAAGTGAACCGAGACCAAATCTTTGATGTAACCATGGGTCTGACAAATGTTACGCAAAGCGTATATCAGACGTTGTATGCCCAGGATTTGACGCTTCACTATGATCCGACGATTCTACAGCTCGATTCCATTACATCACGGAAAGACGGGTTTCAAGTCATTGATCATAAGGAGACAGCACCGGGACAAGTCCGGATTATGGCTGCCAGCGTGAGCGCGAACGTGCTTGCCCAAGGCGATTTGCTGGCATTTAAATTTAAGGCCGAAGCTGTGACTCAAGATACCGTTAAGACGACAATTTCACTAGATCATGTTGTGATTGCTAACGAACAGGGGAATGAGTTGCAGGTAAATGGTGCCTCCCATGAAATGAAAGTGACAGAACAAGACGATAACGTGGGCGAAATTCCAGCTATACCTACTGGTTTGGCAGCCACATCGGCAAGTTCGTCACAGATAAACGTAACATGGACCCATTCAGTAGACGCATCGGGATATGACTTGATGGTGGATGAAGGTATTCGAACAGATCTTTCAAGTCCGTTCGCACATACGGGTCTTGCAGCAAGCACTACCCATACGTATAAGGTGAGGGCCAAAAATTCGGCAGGTGTCAGCGAGTGGAGTGCTCAGGTGAGTGCAAGCACACAGAGTGATGAGTCATCTTCAACGCCAGACCCATCGCCAGATCCTACTCCGACGCCGGATCCAACGCCGACACCAGATCCAACACCAACACCAGATCCAACACCAACGCCTGAACCTACGAAACCTACAGGTGATGTATTCAATAGCAGCATTTTGAATGTAACGAACTTACTTCATGCTATCGAGTCCAAGGTAGAGGAAGCCAAGAAATCTAATGTTAAGATCGAACTGGCTGACATGAAAGGACACTGGGCGGAAAAGATTGTAGGTACGTTTGTGAAACTGCAGGCTATTGTTGGGTATCAGGATGGAACGTTCCATCCAAACGATAAAATCACACGCGCCGAGTTTGCAACGATCATTTCTCGTATATTCGGTGTTACCAGCAGCGCTAATCATGTGGTTGAACTGAATGATATAAACAGTCATTGGGCCAAAGACGCGATTAAGAAGCTTACAGATGCAGGAGTAATTGCTGGATATGGAGACGGAACCTTCAAGCCGGACAATACGATCAGTCGCGAAGAAATGGTCATCATTTTGTCCCAGATCATGGATTTAAGCAAGGTGGACAAGGATGCTTCGAAAGGCAACTTTACGGATATAGCAAGCGCAAGTCCGTATGCAGCGAATCTAATTAAGGATGCTGCGGCAGCAGGTATCGTCAGCGGCAAAGGCCAAGGCGTATTCGATCCACAGGGCGGCGCTACACGTGCAGAGGCTCTTACAATCGTTCTGAATGCATTGAACCTTCAGCCTCAAGTAAAAGCACTTTTGGAAGGTTTGAACTAAGATCAAGATGAAAATATGGTAGAAATGGGGATTGGCAAATGAACAAAAAACGAACACGAAACATGTTGCGTTTGATCGGCTGTTTTGCGGCAGTCATGATGTTGATTTTCCACGTGACCGCTGCATCTTTCATTCCTGTCGCTGAAGCAGCTGCCAGCCAGACTGTAACAATGGACAAACTCCAGTACCTCAAAACGGATACCATCACCATGTCATACACAGGTGCCGGTGGAAATGGGAAGGATTGGGTCGGCATCTATCGAACCGGAGCTGTTCCTCCAGGCGCCGGCGAATCGCTCAGATGGAGTTATTTAAAGTCTGGTGATGGGAAAGTTAGTGTAAACAATGCGTTGGCACCAGGGAAATATGATGCGCTCTATATGCTCAATGATGGTTATACGATCGTAGATCGCAAGACATTCGAAGTCGTGGATCGCGTTGTTGTTAACGGGGTGACGCTTGATCAACAAGACATCGTTATGACAGAAGGTGAATCCAAAACCTTAACGGCTACGGTTGCGCCAGCTAATGCAAACAATACCCAAGTTTCATGGGTAAGTAGTGATCCTGCTGTAGTAACTGTAACCTCAACAGGAAGTAGTGCTTCTCTGCTGATCGGTATTAGCCCTGGGCAGGCGACAGTGACGGCAGTAACTTACGAGGGGAATTTTACAGCTTCTGCGAATGTGACAGTAGACCCGACTTTACGGAGCATTGTCGCGATTGCTCAGGCTAAACACGATGCGGCAGCGGAAGGCAATGAAGATGGTCTGTATTCGGCGGGCTCCAAAGCTCAATTCCAGTCGACTATCGATGCAGCCAATGTGGTAGCAAAGGATTCGAATGCAACTCGGGAGCAGGTCGAGAGTTCGAAAGCTGCATTAGTAGCGGCCATGCAAGTATTTGAGAAGATGAGAATCAATACAGATGTCAATGGAGACGGTAAACACTCTGTTGGAGACTTGGCTTTCGTTGCTGGGGCATACGTCAAACAACAAGGTCATGAGAGCTGGAATGAAAAAGCGGATATAAATCATGACGGTAAAGTTGATATTGCAGAGCTGGCAATCGTTGCAAAAGCAAGTATGCAATAAAATTATTTTGGAAGTGATTTAGGTGAAAAATCTAGGAGTGGGAGATCCATAGTCTTCCTCTCCTAGACACCGATTTCTGCATTGGCCAAATTTATTAAAAGAGGTCCAGCATCTATGAATATAAAAACAATCCTCTCCTTCTTAATTATCGTATTATTTTTGGGGAAAGCTACAACTTCACTAGCACATACCCAAAGCATGGGATACTCGGATATTTTCGTTAAAGGAAACGAGATCAACTATCATTTATTTCTTGATCAACAGGACTTGCTTGGGCGATTTGATACCAACAAGGATAATAATATTGAGAATGAAGAACTGAACTCTCAGAAAGAAGGAATCGAATCATTCATAAAAAAAGATCTTCGAATAGATGTGGATTCGAAACCTTTGACGATGGACTTGCTTTCGATGGATGTAGTAACAAAGGATTCCACCAAGGGCGTATTGTTTCAATTAAGATTATCCGCCGATGAAGCGATTGAGCAGATTAACATTCATTACAATCTGGTGTTTGAAGATACGCCTCTGCATACAAGTGTGCTTATGGTCCATTCAGGGGGATTTTTCTATCAGGATATGCTAAATGTTGATAAAAAAGATATTCAAGTCACCTTTCCTGAGTCCGAGTTTGCCGAGTCCAAGACTGGCTCCGTTTTGTGGAAATACTTTGTACTTGGCATCGAACATATATTAACTGGCTATGATCATTTGGTGTTTTTGTTATCCTTAGTATTAATTGCTTCTCGCTTCAAGGATGCGTTGAAAATTGTTACCGCATTTACAATCGCGCACAGCATCACACTTTTCTTGGTGGCGTCGGGCCGCATTCAAGTCATCTCGTCTTGGGTAGAAGCCTTGATTGCCCTGAGTATCTGTTATGTGGCAGTGGAAAATCTGTTTGTTCAAAAGGCGAGATGGCGGTGGATATTGACAGCCTTATTTGGCCTGATTCACGGCATGGGCTTCGCTGGAGCTTTGGCCGAAACGGGACTTCCCAAGAGCAATCTGATTGGCTCACTCTTAACGTTTAATCTAGGTGTGGAAGCGGGACAGCTAATGATCCTATGTCTATTACTTCCCCTCTTGATTTGGCTGCGAAGATTCCCTTGGTATCGTAAAATGTTGATCTCAACATCTTGCCTTATTTTTATTCTGGCATTTTATTGGTTGATACAAAGATTACAATGAGGCCACTGAGGAAAGTCCTTGAAACCAAGGGCTTTTTTGAGTTTGGAAGCATAATTGCTTGAATGAAAAATGAGACCTTTGAGCTGCCGCCTAAACATAGGAGCACTTTGAAGGTTTTTTTACTGAACTAATCGTTTTACTCTATTTCTCTAGTTGTACAGTGTCAATGTACAGCAATTTTTGATTTTTACAGTTTCGTTGGTGCATCCTTTTATGTAATTGTAAACATATAAGATATAGAAAGGAGGCAAAGCGATTGGCCAGAATCATGGAAGCGCTTAACAGATGCTGAAGCAATTCATAAAATACCATTTTAAAAGACAGGGGTGTTTGCATGAAGGTATTAAGAAGAATAGCTAGTACGATATTAGCCTTTACTCTAGTATATAGTCCACTTACAGATATGGGGTTCTTATCCAAAGTACATGCTGAGGAAGCTAGTGCCAAGGCATTCTATGTAGCAAAAAACGGTAATGACACAAATAACGGAACATTGAATGCACCTTTTGCAACTTTGGAAAGAGCAAGAGATGCTATCCGTGAGCTAAAGAGTAACTCCGGTTTACCTGATGGGGGAGTTACCGTTTACCTTAGAGATGGTGTCTATAATCGTACGGCATCTTTTGAGTTAACAGAACAGGATTCAGGTACATCAAGTTCTCCAGTAACCTATAGAGCATATGGAAATGAAAAGGTTTCTATAATGGGTGGATACAATATAGATAAAGCGGCTTTTGCACCTGTAACAGACCAAGCAATCTTGGGCAGGATTCCGCAAGAAGCTAGAGATAAAGTAGAACAGATTGATTTAAAGACACAGGGCATAACAGAATTTGGTCAACTGACCAAGGCTGGATATGGTTGGCCGAAAACGGCGCCAGCACCTGAGCTATTCGTCAATGGTAACTCCATGACATTGGCGCGCTACCCGAATTCAGGATTTCTAACTACAGGAACGGTAGTTCGGCAAGGATTTATTCCACGTGATCATATGCCGGATATGCCGGCGGGAGACCCGAGCAATCCTAACTATGTTCCAGCGGATCAGTGGATGAGCCAACAAGCACCAATTTTTAAATATACCGATTCCCATACCGACAACTGGGCGCAGGAAAGTGATCCTTGGCTCTTTGGATATTGGAGATGGGACTGGGCGGATGACAATTTAAAGATTAAATCTATTGACACAGTAAATAAAACAATTGAGGCATCACAACCTAGTTTCTATGGTGTAATTAGCGGTCAGAGATACTATGCCTTTAATATGCTGAGTGAAATTGATATGCCAGGTGAATGGTATCTAGATAGAACTAGCGGCATTCTCTATTTATATCCTGAAAAGGACTTAAGTGGTAGCGAGATACAACTTTCAGTTCTTGAAACTCCGCTAGTTGATATGAAAATGACAAATTTTACAAACTTTATGGATATTACCTTTGAAGTTTCTCGCGGACATGGTATAAAGATGATTGATAGCTCCAACAATCGGATCGTGCATAGTACTTTCAGACGTCTCGGTCAAAAGGCTGTCATGATAGGCGACGAGGAGGCCTTGGCTAATGACCCGGGCAATGTTAAATTTAACAGCGGTTACACGGGAGGTAGCAATAACGCGGTTATCAGCTGTGATATTTACGATACCGGACAGGGCGGCATCTACATACTCGGAGGTAATAGAACAACACTTACCCCTGGAGGAAACTATGCGGAAAATAATCATATCTATCGATATGCACGCATTCTAAGAACCTATACACCAGCTATTTCCTTAAACGGTGTCGGAAACAGAGCAACCAATAATTTGATCCATGATGCGCCTCACATGGCTATTCAATTTAAAGGTAACGACAATGTTATTGAATTGAATGAAATCTATCGTGTGTGCCAGGAAACCAGCGATGCTGGGGTCATTTACTCCTTACGTGATTGGAGCTTCCGAGGTAATGTGATCAAAAATAATTATATCCATGATATAACAAATTTAGGTGGTATTGGTTCGTATGCTGTTTATCTTGATGATTTAATGAGCAGTTCGGAGATAACAGGAAATGTGTTTTATAATATTTCAAATAGCGCATTATTGATAGGCGGCGGCCGTGATAATACGGTTAAATACAACGTAATCATCGACAGCGGAAATTTTATTAACCTTGATAATCGTGGAGAAGGTTGGGCTGCTTACCATGCTGAAGCACCAAATGGGACAGCTTATAAAAATCTCATAAGTGTTCCATATAAACAGGAGCCGTGGGCGAGTAAATACCCTCAACTTGTGAATATTTGGGAGGATGGACCTAAGATACCTAAGGGAAATGTTGTGAAAGATAATGTACTCTATAATACAGTAGAGGGGAGTATTGCAGGCAGCGCAAAAACATATGGGACAATCGGCAATAATTTAAAATTGACAGCTAGCCAGGATGCAGGTTTTGTAGATAAGGCAAACAGGAATTTTGCACTAAAGGATAGTTCCATTATTTATCAGCAAATGCCTGACTTCCCCAAGATTCCTTTTGATAAAATGGGGTTAAAGCTGGATGAATACCGTACGAGCCTTGATACAAATATTGGGGATTTCCATTTGACTGCACCTACAAACGATTCAGCAGGTATGGATGAAAGTACGGATGTTATTTCCAAAACATTTTCAAGCGACTACAATGGTTTAGTATCCGTTTGGTATTATGACAATCTGTCTGGGACTACGAAACAGTTGGTAAGTGTTGAAGGCGGGAAGTGGATAGCTCTCGGTATTGATACAACTAAAACGGCTAGTAGCGGCTCAACAAAGTATCAGACACGTATAGACGGTACGTTTACTTCCTCGGGTGTCGATCGAACAAAAGGCTGGCATAAGTTTACCTGGGATTATACATCCGGGGATCATGTTGATTTGTCTATTGATGGCCAGAAAGTCGCAACAGCGGATTCCAAATCATTTAATAAAATAGCTATGGGAGACTTCTGGGGAGCAGCTGGAATTGGCTATTTTGATGATATTAAAATGGAGAATCTAAGACTAGCGGTTAAGGGTGTAGCGTTAAGCAAGACTAATATGGAACTAGAAGCAGGAGGGACTGGAGCTATCACAGCTACGGTAACGCCTGATGGTGCAGCAAACAAGAATGTTACATGGAATTCTAGCAACGATGCGATAGCATCCGTAGATTCGAATGGAGTCGTCACAGCCAATGTTGAAGGAACAGCAACCATTACAGCCACCACAGTAGAAGGCGGATACACGGCAAACTGTACGGTTACAGTGAATAAGTCGACGCCGAAAACAGTGTTAACAGGTTCACAGAATGTGAACTCGGGGGAAAACTTCATTTTGACGATGGGATTGAGTGGAGTTACACAAAGTGTATACCAGCAAGTGTACGCTCAAGTTTTTGAACTTGAGTATGACCCTGAAAGTTTGCAGTTTGATTCGATTACATCGCTGAAGGCAGGTTTCCAAGTCATCGATAAAAAAGAGACGGCGCCGGGGCAATTCCGGATTGTGGCCGCCAGCTTGGGCACGAACGTACCTGCCCAAGGAGATTTGCTCGCCATCAACTTCATAGCCACATCAGTGACTCAGGCAACAAACACGACAATCTCTGTAAGACATGTTGTTATTGCTAACAGACAAGGGAATGAACTACAGGTTGGCGGAGCCTCCCGTGAAATACAAATCAGCATACCTACCACCCCTGTAGATAAGTCTCAATTGAATGTGTCGATCACAAGCGCTCAGGCTAAGCACGATGCTGCAGTGGAAGGTAGTGACGATGGCCAGTATGTGATTGGCTCCAAAGCGCAATTGCAGTTGGCAATCGATGTGGCCAAAGAGGTTGTGAACGATTCGAATGCTTCCCAGTTGCAGGTAGATAATGCTAAAGCCGTGTTGGAAGCGGCAGTTCAAGTGTTTAATAGCAAGAGAATATCAGCGGATGTCAATAATCAACCAGGGGTTTCGATCGGAGACTTGGCGCAGGTTGCGGCTTCATATGGCAAACTACAAGGTCAGGCTGGTTGGAATGAGAAAGCAGATGTCAATCATGATGGCAAAATTGACATAGTAGACCTTGCTATTGTAGCCAAAGCAATTCTGCAATAAACCAACTAATGCTTTTTCATCCATGCAGATCTGTGTAACCCGCACAGGTCTGCTTTCTTGATCATTTCAGCCAAAATGTGGAAGGGGTGTGCAGAAGTCCTTGCGGGATTCACCCTACCAAAGTATGATTATGTCATTGCCCAAAATGAGGATATTGGCTCAAACCTMAGAGAAATGGACTCAGATAAAAATAGGTAAAGGGGCTCAATATGAAATTTTTCCAAATGTATAAAACAAGAAAATATTTATTGAAGCTGCTCCTTTCTATCACTTTATTGATGGTCGTGTTTTTAACTGTCAGTTCAACGCTTCTTTATTACAATTCGAACAAGAGCATGCTCCAAATGCAGCAGCAAGCGGATTTAAAGGTACTTTCGCAAATCAAATATAATATAGACTACATGTATGAAACTATGAAAAATATTACAGTCTCCACATACTTTGATTCAGACGTTATCTATTTATCTAACGTCGCTGTCATGGATAAAGGCGAGCTTGTGCAAAAATTAAACAGACTTGAGAAGACGGTTGCAAATTCATCGTTTTTGCAAAGTATTACGCTCTACAATGCCAAAACGGGTTGTTATTATTCGACCTTAAGAAATCTCAATTGTCAGGATGACGGTATGGATGGTGCAATCAATACGTATATTCAATTGCAGAAAGACATCCCGAAGTTGACATTTGTCCCACTTGCAATCGGTGAAACATCTGAGCCCGTACTCTCGATGTTTCTCTATGAAAACGTGGCAGGAAGCAAGTTGACTGTTACAACGAAGCCTTCTTGGCTGTTTGATAATATAGATAATATGAATAAAATTACGGCAGAGATAAGAAGTAATATTCTAATTATGGATATGGATGGAAATCCGGTATTGACTCAGCATCAAAGCGGTTTCACTTCCTCCGATGGGTTCGGGAAGGTGATTCACGACAGGATTAATGCCGGTGTAGTACAAGACTATTTTGTTTATGGTACTGGAAAAGATAAATCAATCATAAGCTTCACAACATCGAGCAAAAGCCAGTGGATTATTGCCAGCATAATGCCTTATGATGTCGTTCTCGGAAAGCTAGGCAACATGCAAACTATTTCTTTGGTGATCATCATAGGGTTTTTAATTCTATCGGTAGTGGGTTCATTTATTATCGCGTTTAAACTGTATGATCCGATTAATAATATGTTGGAGCAAATGTCAGGGGACCGTCGCAAAGAATTAGAAACGCGGTCAGATCTGGATGAATTGAATTTCATATCATCGCAATATCAGGAAGCTATGCATAAATTAGTTGAACACGAAAAGGAAGAACATATCACCAAAGATGCCCTCAAAACGTTCGCTTTACGGAGACTTATTTCGGATGCAAGTATGCCCATACAAGACGAAATTCAGCAAGTCAATTGGGAAATTGATCTCAGCCAGCCATTGCATGTATGTGCATTGCTAATTGACGATTTTCATGAATTTGAATCGAAGACAACTGATTCCGAAAAGAGACTTTACAAGTTCGCGATTAGTAACATTGCCAAGGAGCATGTTTCCAAGAGCTTAAACTGTGAAATTGTACCTATGAGGAATGATCATTTTGTCTTACTCATTGGTACTCAGCAGGATCATAAAAACGAAGGTTTATTTCAGTTGACTAAAATTATGAAAGAGCTTCAAGTTACTCTTTTTCAGTTTTACGGAATTTCACTTACCGTTTCAATCGGTGACGCGATAGATCAATTCCGACAGATCTCGCAGCAATATGGTCTTGTTATGGAGAATGCCTTGTATCGTATGATCTTGGGAAAGGGCAGTATTATCACACCGGTACGTGTGCAAAATAATAAAGAAAATATTGCCTTTCAGTTCCCTTTTGAAGCTGAGAAGAAATTTGCCGAATCGATAAAATCCGGACAAGGGAATGATTTTAAAGAGCAATTGGATCTATTGTTTCAACAGATAAGATTAATGCATTTTAACAATATGATGTACTCGATCTTGCATTTATTGGCTGTAGTCAACAATACGGTAAGGGAAATGAATAGCCATGCCGTTAGACAAATTATTCTGGACTTTAAATGGCATTTTCAGTACGTACTGAAGCAGGAAAATTTGGAACCGATACATGGCCTTTTTCTGGAGATCTTTCAAGACATTCAGAAACAACGCTCCCAAGATGTCAAAGTACAGTCCAACCAAATATTGATTGATACGATTAAAGAAATGATCGAAGAACAATTCGAAGATTTGAATTTGAGCCTTCAAAGCATTTCAGCTGCTCTGAAACTATCATCAGCAAATGTGAGTAAACTATTTAGGTTATATGAATCGAAATCGATCAGCGAATACATTAATGATGTTCGTTTGCAGAAGTCGTTAATATTGCTAGAGACTAGCGGTTACAGCATTAATCGCATTATGGAAATGGTCGGTTATAGTAATGAAAGTTACTTTTTCAAGCTTTTTAAGAAGAAGTTTGGTACGACACCGAAAGAATACCGTTTAAAAAGAGTCATCGATGAATAAGCTTTCCGGGCACATTAGTGCCTGGAAAGCTTTTTTACTCCCGCACAATGGGATAGTACAGTTATTTCGATATTATACGTGGAAATAGTAAAGTGTTTTTCATTTTTTACAGTAGTTTTTTTTGCGGTGCAACGTGATAATAAGGCCATACAACAACAGTTGCATACTGCTGGGAGGGAAGAGAATGCAGATCAAAACGGAGTGGCAGCACTTCAAACGCAATAAGGAATTGTTCGTGATGTCATTACCTGCAATTCTTTATAAATTGATTTTTAACTATTTGCCATTGATTGGCTTAGTCATTGCGTTCAAGAATTATCGTTACGACCTTGGCATATGGGGGAGCGAATGGGTAGGATTTAAAAACTTTCAATTCTTTTTTAAATCTGATGCTGCATTCACGGTTACACGGAACACAATTCTCTACAATATCTCCTTCATTCTTGTGACGCTGGTACTAGCATTGACGCTATCGATCCTGCTTAACGAAGTTTCGAGAAGATGGATAAAGCTGCATCAAACGGTTTTATTTCTGCCTTATTTCTTATCTTGGGTCGTTGTCGGCTATGTCGTCATTGGGTTCCTTGATCATAAGAATGGGTTCATGAATGTCATTCTCGAAACGTTCGGACAACAGCCAATTAAATGGTACGAGCAGGCGCAATACTGGCCATTCATTATTATTCTTACCCAAGTTTGGAAGGCTGTGGGGTTCTCAACACTTATCTATTATGCAGGCATTCTCTCCATTGACTCGAGCTATTATGAAGCGGCTAAAATTGACGGAGCTTCCAAGTGGCAACTGGTTCGCAAGATCACGATTCCACTCTTGATGCCGTTGATCGTAATTTTATTTATTGTAGATGTAGGTAAAATATTCCGATCCGATTTTGGTTTGTTTTACTTTATCCCGAATGACACGAGCTTCCTGTATAACGCGACAGATGTTATCGATACGTATGTGTATCGTTCGCTAAAAGTTGTCGGCGATATCGGCATGTCTACAGCAATCGGGCTTTATCAAGCTGTCGTTGGATTTATTCTGGTTCTGTTAGCTAACTGGATCATTAAAAAAATAAACTCGGATAATGCGCTCTGGTAAGGAGGGAAATGTTGATGTCTATGTCGCAAGTAGAGGTAAAGATTAGCAGAAAAAGAGAAATAATAAAATTAAAGGAAAAGGGGACGAATTGGTCGTCCCATATCATCAATGCGTTCTTCAGTTTAATATCATTAGCGTTTATCATACCTCTTGTTTTGGTCGTCTCCATCTCATTAACGGATGAGAAGTCTTTGCTGGAAGATGGATACCGTTTATTTCCACAGGTTTTTAGTATAGAGGCTTACAAGTTGATTTTACAGGCTCCCGAAGCGTTACTTCATGCTTATGGAATTACGATTTTGGTTACCCTTCTGGGGACGTTCATCGGCTTGATTCTCACAAGCTTAACAGCCTATACGATTTCGAGACGCGATTACCGGTATCGCCGGATCATGACCTTGYACGTCTTCTTTACAAGCTTGTTTAGTGGTGGACTTGTTCCGTTTTATATCCTGGTCACGCAGTATCTACACCTGAAGGATTCGATGTGGGCGCTAATCGTTCCTTATTTACTCAGTCCGTTCTACATCCTGGTGATGAAAGGCTTTATGGATAAGCTTCCGATTGAAATCATAGAATCTGCGAAAATAGACGGCGCGAACGAATGGCGCATTTTTTTTACGATGGTGCTTCCGCTATCGCTTCCTGCTCTCGTAACCATAGGGCTGTTCATTTCATTCCAGTATTGGAATGATTGGTGGTTGGGCTTACTGTTCATCGATAATCCCAATCTGGTTCCGCTCCAATTGCTGCTTTACCGGGTGATGAGTACCATTGATTTCTTGTCGAGTAATATTTCGATGGTCAACGTCGACATCAATCTGGCAGATTTCCCGAGTTTATCGGCTAGAATGGCGATGGCTGTTCTTGCGGCGGGACCGATGATGGTGATTTTCCCGATGTTTCAACGATTTTTTATCAGCGGGCTCACGGTAGGCTCCATTAAAGGTTAATCATAATGTTCGTTATCATGCTGTAAAATGCTGAAAAGCGAGAATGGCAGCTGATATATTGGATTGCACATTCAAAGAGGGGGAATCGAGATGAAAAAGAACATGGGTAAAGTATTGGCAGGGGCCATGAGTCTGGCATTGATTTTAACGGCATGCGGAGGAGCAAAGTCCGCAGAGAGCCCATCGGCAACAGGGAAAGCTGAGTTGGCACCAGTGGAGTTAGTATGGAATTTTCCATTAAGCGCCATTCCACAGGATCTGCAAAGCGTTCAGGAGGCAGTCAACAAAATTACAAAGGCAAAAATTAATGCGACAGTCAAGTTGCAAGCGCAGACATTCGCAGACTACAAGCAAAAAATGAATACGATCGTCGCCTCAGGCGAAGGTTACGATATTGCCTGGGTGTCCAACTGGAACTGGGATTACGTTCAAAATCAAACGAAGGGCGCATTCATCCCGCTTGATGAACTGATTAATAAATATGCGCCGACCCTGGCGGGGTCCATGCCGAAATTTGTTTGGGATGCCACCAAGATTCAAGGCAAAATTTATGGCATTCCGAACTATCAGACGGTAACAAATAAAGAAGGTTTTGTCATTCAAAAGCGGTTTGCCGATAAGTACGGCTTGGACACAGCGAGCATTAAAAAGGTGGAGGACATTGAACCCTTCTTGCAGAAAGTGAAAGATGGAGAGCCGAAGGATACGGTACCATTTCTGAATGATCGTCTTGGAAGGTTCGGTACGATGATTAAGTATTACGGGATGGAGATCATTGGCAATCAGAACAGTGCAAGCGGCGGGGTAGATCTGAAAAATCAGGACAAGGTTATTAATCTTTACGAATCTCCTCAATTTGTTCAATATTTGAAATTAATGAAGCAATGGCATGATAAAGGTTATATCAATGAGAATGCAGGTACACTCAAAAATAAAGAGGATATTATTAAAACAGGCAAGGCTGTCGTACAATATCACAATGTTCTTAAACCAGGGGGAGAAGCTGCGGCCAAAATAGGCAATGGAGGTAACGACGTCATTTATGTGCCGTTAACAGAAACTTTCGCCAATACCGGGTCGATTATTACGACGATGCAGGCGATAAGCAAAACGTCCAAAAATCCGGAACGCGCGATGATGTTGATCAATTTGTTGAATACCGATAAAGAGCTTTATAACACACTTTGTTATGGCGTGGAAGGCAAACACTATACGAAGTCAACAGATAACGTCGTAACAATTAATAAAGATGCCGGTTACAACGTTAATGCCAGCTGGGTCTTCGGCAACACGTTTAACGCCTATCTCGCTGAAGGCACAGACCCGCAAGTTGTTGAGGAGACAAAAAAGGAAAATGAGACTGCGAAGCCATCTCCGCTGATGGGTTACAAATTTGACAATACGCTTGTAACAGCAGAGATTGCTAATATTCAGTCCGTCCTTGATCAATACCTGCCAGGTCTGACAACAGGTACAGTGAGTGGGGATGATAAATTAAAAGAATTCCAAGATAAGTTGAAGCAAGCCGGTATAGATAAGGTTATTGCCGAAATGCAGAAGCAACTTGATGAGTGGAAGAAGACCAAATAATTCAATAATTTTCAGAATCATGCTTACGGTGATCTTAACATTCCGTAAGCATGATTCATTATAGTTAATTGATGAAGCTGATCAAGTGCCTACCAAATGTGAGAAGAAGTAAATTTGAAAAAGGGCAAGAAAACCTAACTGTCAAAAGGAGCAATTGGATATGAACGTTTTTGTTAATGCTGCAGACTACGGATTCACTCCTGAAGCAACGGGAGTCGCTAACGCGGTAGCTCTTCAACAAGCCTTGGACGCTGGCGGTACAATTGTTGTAAGTCGCCCAGGAACATATAAGCTCTCGCGAACCGTTTATATTGGGAGCTATACGACTTTACTTTTTGGAAATAACGTGTTTTTGCAGAAGCAAGACGAGGAAGGCCAATTCTCTCATGTTCTCCTCAATAGAGGAGCCTTGACCAAAACGTATGATGAGCATATTTGCATTGAAAATCTTCATATTGTTGTGAATGGAATGGATATTCGCAAGTTTGACGAGGTCTTCGGCTTGCATGGACAACTGGCGTTTTTTTATGTGAAGGATCTAAAAATTGAGAACTTTCGCTGCTTCGACATGGGTAAAATTCAATACGCAATACATGTATGTACGTTCGAGGATCTCATCATTCACAATGCGATTATTAAAGGAGACAAAGACGGTATTCATCTTGGTAGAGGCAAACGATTTCATATTAGCGACTGTGTCTTCGACACCTTCGATGATGCCGTCGCACTCAATGCTCATGATTATGATGTGGGAAATCCGGAGTTGGGCTGGATCGAGGATGGTTTGGTAGAAAATTGCCACGATCTTGCACGGAGCCAAGAGGATAACGACTGCGTAGGCTACTTTTGCCGAATTCTAGCCGGTGCATGGATGGACTGGGAGGGAGGCATGGAAGTACAAAAGTCAGATACGGTCGTTTCGAATGGACGTCTCTATCGGGTGAAGGCGGATCCGGATTCAAAAGTATATGTATCAATTACTCGGCCAGAGCATGCGACAGGCACTAAAGTTCTGGACGGCATTCACTGGACTATGGTGCAAGAAGATATCACATACACCGCAGGGGTGCGGAATGTGACGTTCCGAAACATTGTTCTAAGTAAAGCTAGAACCGGCTTTTCCGTCCATTTTGACAATGACAGGTATAGTCGATCCTATTATCCGGGCGCACAGATTCCTGTACAGGAGCAACTGCTGTTTGACAACATTCGGGTAAAGCACAAGTATAGGAAACCTTTTATCTCCGTCGACACCCCAGTTGATGTATTGACCATTACAAATTCCATATTTCAAGACAACGTGATCGAATTCCATGAAAACAAGGCAATGGGAGATTATCTTGCAACCAGAATTAATCTCATTGGTTGTGTATTCAATCAAAAGGGCATCATGGAACTGATCAATAACAGCGTGATGGATAAAACGATTAGATTTAAAAGCGTGGCCAGCATGGAAATCAATAATGAATTTTGTGTTAGACTTGCTCAGGGTCCGGGGAGGATTCATGTGGATTCGGACCTGACAGTAGAGATGTGTAATGACCAGGGGAAGATCTAGAAGACTAGTGTGGAGATTATGGAGATTTTCAAGAGGCTGAATAAGGACCGGGACTCCTAAGGGGGTTCCGGTTTGTTGTTTTTGTGCTTTTTAATACAGCGAAAGAATGAACATTTTTATCACTAACTGACAATCTTTCAGGGAGCGGAGCTGTGGTACAAAAACCATAATAGTGTCGATATACGATTGAGACAGGGATATACTACGCTATTGTGGAAGTGATCATCACAAGTGAAAAGGGAGATGAGGAATACGATATGAGGAATAAAGCATTTGCAAAACTTGCAGGTACAGCTCTAGTCATTGCCATGGTTGCCGGTTGTTCTTCACAGAATAATACGGCTACAGGTGTAACGGGTCAACCGTCAACATCCTTCAAGCCTGCTGAAGCCGTTACCTTAAAAATGATGACCAGCAATCATCCAACTTGGCCTTATAACAAAAATTGGCCTGTCTACAAGTACTTGAAAGAGAAAAGCAATGTTGCGCTGGACGTGCAAACACCACCAAATGATTATGAAACAGCGATTAGTCTCGCTGTATCCTCGGGAGATATGCCTGACTTTCTAATTGTCCCCAGTACACAAGTCGCGAACAAATATGGAAATCAAGGCGCATTGATTAATATCTGGGATCATCTTAAGAAAATGCCCAACTACGATGCTTTCTTGAATAGTAATCCTAACGTGAAACAATCTGTGATGTCGGCTGACGGCAAAAGCTACTTCTTCCCGATGGCGGGACTGGAAAAAAGATCGAGAATCTCTTGGATTTACCGCGATGATGTATTCAAGGCAAATGATTTGAAGCCACCCAATAATTATGACGAGCTATATCAAGTCGCAAAAAAACTGAAAACCTTATATCCAAGCAGCTATCCAATTGCATTTTTCGATAAACTGTCCTCCATCACGAATATCGCCTCGAACTTCGGTACGATGAACACGCAGTACTATGATTTTGACAAAAAAGAGTGGCGGTTCGGTCCGATCGAGGATAACTACAAGCAAATGATCGAATATATCAATAAATTTTACAGCGAAGGCTTGATCCCTCCTGATTTCATGGCGATGACGCAGAAGCAATATGTCGACTTGTTTGCTCAGAATAAGACGTTCTTGGCAGCCAATTATATTGGCAACATTGATGAAATCCCAGTTCAGGTCAAAAGCGTGATACCGGAACTGAGCCTCTCTTTTATGCCGCCACCGAAAGGCGGAGCGAACGGTGTTCAGATGAACCCGTTCAGCGCTTATTTGTCGAACGGCTTCGCCGTCGCTTCGACCACTAAGCATTTGGATGAAACGCTGAAGTATATCGACTTCCTTTATTCGCCGGAAGGCATTCAAACGGCCAGCTGGGGCAAAGAGGACGAGACCTTTACATATGCGAATGGGCAAAAGCAATTAAAGTCTGACTACAAAAGCTTGACGGATTTGCGCATTCAGTCTGGCATTGCAACTGTGGGATCTTATACCGTTCTTGACGTAAATGCTTACTGGCCTCTGGATTCGAAGAATTTGCAAGAAGGATATAAGCAACTAGGTAATTTCGAGACCCAATCACAGCCTCGGATCGCCTTTACGGATAAAGAGCTTGAGATCGTATCGACTGTTGGCCAAAGCGTGAATAAATACAGAGACGAACAAATTTCCAAGTTTATTCTGGGACAGAAGAAAATGAATGAATGGAATGACTATGTAGCTGAGATGCAAAAGCTTGGGGTTCAAAAAGTATTGGACGTGTATAAAGCAGCTTATGATCGTGCGCTAAGTTTCCAGAAATAAATAGCACCCTGGCCCGCTGCATGCTTTGATTATTCGGTCTGTGCGGCGGGATTTTCAGGGGTCATAGAAGGGGAGTGATGCGACTTGAAATATGCACCTGCGAGCAGTGTCTTGAGCAAGATCAGACGTGATAAATACTTATTGCTATTATTTCTGCCATGTCTCCTGTATTTTGTCCTATTCAAATATGTTCCGATCTTCGGCATTGTCATCGCGTTTAAAAACTATAACCTGTTCAAAGGTATCATGCAAAGCGACTGGGTCGGGGTCAAATATTTTGTCATGTTTTTCGAGAATCCCGATTTTTATAAAATTATTCGAAATACCTTGCTGCTGGGGATTTACAATATTCTGTTCGGCTTCCCGGTGCCCATCGTACTAGCCCTGTTATTAAACGAGTTAAAGAACCGATTATTTCAGCGTTTTGTCCAGACGGCCACTTACTTGCCGCACTTTATTTCCAATGTGGTGGTCGCAGGCATGGTTGTAACATTTTTATCGCCAACCGTGGGGATTGTGAATCATCTATTGGGTTTCTTCGGGCACGAACCGATTACCTTCATGGTTGAACCGGGATGGTTTCGCACGATATTCGTAACGTCGGGGATTTGGCAGCATGCAGGTTGGGGAACAATCATCTACTTAGCTGCACTTACCGGCATAGACCCGCAAATTTACGAAGCGGCTAAGATTGATGGAGCTAACAGGTGGAAGCAAATGAGACATATAACGTTGCCAGGCATCTCGCAAGCCATCGTCATCGTGTTGATCTTGGACATTGGAAGTCTGCTTGAAATTGGCTTCGAGCGCGTCTATCTGCTATCCACGCCTGTTACCTACGAGACGGCCGATATTATCAGCACATATGTTTATAGGGTAGGACTTGTGGATGGAAATTACAGCTATGCGACGGCTATTGATCTATTCACTGGCCTCATCAGCATTATCTTCGTTTATACGGCGAATACGATCAGCCGTAAATTTAGTGAAAACAGCTTGTGGTAAAGGCGGGAATCTGCATGAAAAGACGTTTCTCAGTATTTCAAGCTAGCAATGCATTGCTATTGGGTTTAGCTGCTATTAGTACACTTTATCCGTTTCTGTATATGATTGCGATCTCGTTAAGCGATCATGCTCATGTACTGAAGGGGGATGTCTGGTTATGGCCCAAAGGGGTCAATTTGGAAATGTATGCCTATGTATTTAAAGACGGTCGTATATTTACAGGTTATCAAAATACAATTATTTATACCTTAGTAGGTACATTCGTCTCCTTGCTTGTGACTTCGATGGGTGGCTATGCGCTATCTAAAAAAGAGATGGTCTTCCACAAGACGTTTACATTTATTGTTCTTGCAACGCTGTTCGTCAATGGTGGCATGATC